>SBFS01000061.1 GCA_006227825.1 Burkholderiales bacterium
CTCCCCCTTGGCGCTGGCGATCACGTGACCCTCCAGCCCGAAGCGCGCCAGGCACTTTTCCACCAGGCTTTCGGCCAGCAGCAGGACGCCCCTGGGGGTGTCGACCAGCGCGTAGTCCAGTTCGGGGTGGGCATTGAGCGCCTGGTTGGCCGGGATGGTCCAGGCGGTGGTGGTCCAGATCACGGCAAAGGCCGTCTTGCCCGCCGGCAGGGCCGCCAGGCCGAAGGCCCGGGCCAGCGACGCGGCATCGTCGGTCTCGAAGGCCACGTCCAGCGTGTCGCTTTGCTTGTCGGCGTATTCGATCTCGAACTCGGCCAGCGAGCTGCCGCAATCGAAGCACCAGTACACGGGCTTGAGGCCGCGGTAGACGAAGCCGCGCTCGATCACACGCTTGAAGGCGCGGATCTGGCCCGCCTCGTTGGCCGGGTCCATGGTGCGGTAGGGTCGCTCCCAGTCGCCCAGCACGCCCAGGCGCTTGAAGTCCTCGCGCTGCTGGTCGATCTGCTCGGTGGCGTAGGCGCGGCTTTTCGCCTGCATGTCGTCGCGGCCCAGGTTGCGCCCGTGCAGCTTCTCGATCGCGTTCTCGATCGGCAGGCCGTGGCAGTCCCAGCCCGGGATGTACTGGGCGTCGAAGCCGGCAAGCTGGCGGCTCTTGACGATCATGTCCTTGAGCACCTTGTTCAGGGCATGGCCGATGTGCAGCTTGCCGTTGGCGTAGGGCGGGCCGTCGTGAAGCACGAACAGCGGCGCACCCTGGCGCGCCTGGCGCAGGCGCCGGTACAGTCCGCCGTCGTTCCATTCACGGACCCAGTCCGGCTCGCGCCGGGGCAGGTCACCGCGCATCGGGAACGGGGTGTCGGGCATGTTCAGGGTGGCGCGGAAGGCGCCGCCCGAGTTCTCGTTCTTCGCCTCGTTTCTGGCGGGACTGTTCTTGTCGGACATAGGGCGTCTCGTGGAGGGCTTCGACAGGCTCGGCCTGGTCGGGACAGGGGGCCGATGGGGTTGCCGCTCACCCCGAGCCTGGCGCAGGGCGGCGACCGGGCGGGTGCGCTCAGCCCTGAATTCGGTCGCGCGTGGTCTGGCGGCGGGTCTGGGCGTGCAGCGAAGCGAAATAGGCGCGTGCATCGTCGCAGTCCCGGGCAATGCCCTGCGTCAGGGCATCCAGACTGTCGTACTTGCGCTCGTCGTGCAGTTTGTGCAGCAGCTCCACGCGGATGATTTTACCGTAGGCCTCCCCGCCGGGGAGGTGGGTCCGCAGTTCGTCCGGCCATTGCAGGCAGTGGGTTTCCAGCAGCACACGGCCGCCGTTGACGTCGTCGGGGTCGATCGAGGGACGCACGCCCAGGTTGGCCACCCCCTGCAGGGGCGGATGTTCCGCCGGCAGCAGGCCGTGCACATGGACCGCGAAGATCCCGCTGGCGGCCGGCTTCCAGTGGGCGAAGCGCAGGTTGAGGGTGCGGAAGCCATCGCCGGCACCGGGCACGCTCTCCGAGAGGCGGCGCCCGAGCTTGCGGCCGTGCAGCACATGGCCGCTGACACTGTAGGGGCGCCCCAGCAGGGCCGCCACCTGGTCCATGTCGCCCGCGGCCAGGGCCTCGCGCACGGCCGAACTGGACACCCGCAGGCCGTGCACCTCGTAGCTCTGCATCCGG
This sequence comes from Burkholderiales bacterium, assembly GCA_006227825.1. GTDB lineage: Bacteria > Pseudomonadota > Gammaproteobacteria > Burkholderiales > Burkholderiaceae_C > Hydrogenophaga. The sequence goes on from SBFS01000061.1 coordinate 1,653, forward strand.
GCGACGTCGAAGCCCAGGCGCTGCCCGGCGGCGTCGAGCATGGCGTAGTCGCCGGCCCTTCGGGCACCGAACCGGAAGTCGTCGCCCACCAGCACGTACTTCACGCCCAGGGCGCCGACCAGGATGTCGTCGATGAAGGCCTCGGGCGGCTGCGCGGCCAGGCGCTCGTTGAAGGGCAGGATGACGCACTGGTCCACCCCGCAGCGCTCCAGTTCCTGCAGCTTGTCGCGCAGGGTGGCGATGCGTGCCGGCGCCAGCTCGGGCTTGCGGTGCAGGGCGGCAAAAAAGTCCCGCGGATGGGGCTCGAACGTCATCACGCAGCTGGGCACCCCGCGGTGGCGGGCCTCGTTCCGGAGCAGCGCCAGCATGGCCTGGTGACCCCGGTGGACGCCATCGAAGTTGCCGATGGTCAGGGCGCAGCCGGTGGCGCCATCCCTGTCCAGGGTGTTTTTCAGGTTCCGGATGCCTCGGATGATCTTCATGTCGGTGGGCGTGGGTCGGTCGGCGGCGCGGCAAGGGGGGCGGGGCCCTGCGCGGGAGCCATCTCGCCGGGCCGGTTCGGGCTTTGCGCCTGGGTCAGATGCGTGTCATTGAAGCACGCTATATTGACACATGAGGCGCCACCGCCGCGGTCCTGCGGCCGGTGACACCGAAGACGGGTTTCCGCTTGTTCGTCAACGTGGAGGTGGGTCTTGAAGGTGTTGAAGTTGTCTGCGCAGGGGCTGCCCCAGTCCTGGATCAGCCTGGAGGAGGCGGTGCTGCATTACGCCGCCGACGAGGTGCGCTGGGAGATGGGTGCCCAGGTGGCCGTCTTCCGTGGCGGGCACAATGCCATCACGGGCTGCCAGTCGGTCATCGCGGTCAACTCCATCATCGGCACCCAGGGCGTGCCGCGCATCAACCCCTTCGGCCTGCGCCCGACCCTGACCAACAGCAAGCTGTTCGCGCGCGACCGCTGCCTGTGCGCCTACTGCGGCGGCCATTTCCATGAGGACGACCTGACCCGGGAGCACATCATCCCGCTGGGCCAGCGCGGCCAGGATGTCTGGATGAACGTGGTCACGGCCTGCCGGTCCTGCAACCACCGCAAGGGCAACCGCACACCCGAGCAGGCCCACATGCCGCTGCTGTACGCGCCCTACGTGCCCAGCCTGTGGGAGGACTTCATCCTGCGCAACCGCCGCATCCTGGCGGACCAGATGGAGTTCCTGATGGCCCACCTGCCCAGGTCGTCGCGCCTGCACGCCTAGGCGACGCCGGGTCGGGGCGTGCCCGGGAACCGGTCAGGCAAACACCCCCGCGGTGTCCTCCATCCGCGCCGAGACCTCGCCCAGGTGGTGCAGCGTGTCGCCGAAGACCATCTCCATCTGCGTCAGCTTCTTGAAGCAGTGGCTGACGATGTACTCGTCGGTCACGCCGATGCCGCCGTGCAGCTGCACCGCCTGCTGGCCCACGAAGCGCATGCTCTGGCCCAGCTGCACCTTGGCGCGGGCCATGGCACGGCGCCGCTCCGGGGCCGGGGCGTTGAGCTTGAGGCTGGCGTAGTAGCTCATCGAGCGCGCCAGCTCGAGCTGCATCTTCATGTCGGCAACCCGGTGGCGCAGCGCCTGGAAGCTGGCAATCGGCACGCCGAACTGCTTGCGGGTGTTCATGTAGTCCACCGTGATGGCCATTGTCCTGTCCATCACGCCCACCGCCTCGGCGCAGGTCGCGGCGATGCCGACGTCGATCGCGTGCTCCAGGGCCGCCAGCCCGTCGGCCGTGACCAGGCGGGCCGGGGCATTCTCCAGCGTCAGCTCGGCCGCACGGCTGCCGTCCTGGGTCAGGTAGCCGCGGGTGGCGACACCGCCGGCCTCGCGCTCGACCAGGTACAGGCCCATCTGCTCGCCCGACATGGCGGGCACGATGAAGGCATCGGCCAGGTCGCCTGCCGGCACGATGCTCTTGCTGCCCGTGATGCGGCAGTCGTCTGAGCTGCCCTGGACCGATGTCCTGCAGACGTCCGGGCGATAGCGCGCACCGCGCTCCTGGTGGGCCAGCACCACCAGCGCCTCGCCGGAGGCGATCTTCGGCAGCCAGTCGGCCCTGAGGCCGGCACCGGCGTGGCCGCCCAGCACCGCACCGGCGATCAGCGTCTGGGCCAGCGGCTCCAGCACCATGCCGCGCCCGAGCTCCTCCATCACCACCATGCCCTCGACCGCGCCCATGCCCAGGCCGCCATCGCCCTCGGCAACGTACAGGCCGCACAGACCCAGCTCGGCCAGCTCGCCGTAGGCGGCGCGGTCGAAACCGCCCGCGGCCACGATGGCCCGGCGGCGCTCGAAGTCGTAGCCCTTGTCCACCCACCTGCGCACCGCGTCGCGCAGCTGCTCCTGGTCATCGCTGAAATCGAAATCCATCTGAATGCTCCTTAGCCGAGGACCGTCTGGGCGACGATGTTGCGCTGCACTTCGTTCGAGCCGCCATAGATGGTGGTCTTGCGCATGTTGAAGTAGGTCGGGGCCAGCGGGGCGTTGGCCACCAGGCCACCCGGGAAGTCGCCCTGCCAGCCGGCTTCCATGGCCTCGAAGATGAAGGGCAGGGCGAACGGGCCGGCCGCCAGCATCATCAGTTCCGTGTAGCGCTGCTGGATCTCGCTGCCCTTGATCTTGAGCAGGCCTGCGATGTCCAGCGACTGCTTGCCCGAGCGCTCGGCCGACAGCACCCGCAGCACCAGCATCTCCAGCGCCACGATGTCCACCTCCAGCAGGGCGATCTGGTCGCGAAAGCGCTGGTCTTCCCACACACCCTCGGCCCTGGCGATGCGCTTGAGGCGTTCGAGTTCGCGCTTGGCGCGGTTGACATCGGCGATGTTGGTGCGCTCGTGCGCCAGCAGGTGCTTGGCGTAGGTCCAGCCCTTGTTCTCCTCGCCAATGAGGTTCTCGGCGGGGACCTCGACGTTGTCGAACCACACCTCGTTGACCTCGCACTCGCCGTCCAGCAGCCTGATGGGACGAACCGTCACGCCGGGCGACTTCATGTCGATCAGCAGGAAGCTGATGCCGGTCTGCGGTTTGCCCTCGGTCGACGTGCGCACGAGGCAGAAGATCCATTCGCCGTACTGGCCGAGCGTGGTCCAGGTCTTCTGGCCGTTGACGATGTACTTGTCGCCCCGGCGCTCGGCGCGCGTCTTGAGCGAGGCCAGGTCGGATCCCGACCCTGGCTCGCTGTACCCCTGGCTCCACCAGACCTCTCCGCTGGCGATGCCCGGCAGGAATCGCTTTTGCTGCGCCTCGTTGCCGAAGGCCATGATCACCGGCGCCACCATCACCGGCCCGAAGGGCACGATGCGTGGCGCGCCGGCCAGGGCGCACTCTTCCTCGAACAGGTGTTTCTGCACCGCGTTCCAGCCCGGGCCGCCGAACTGCCGGGGCCAGGCGTAGCCGAGCCAGCCCTTCTTGCCCAGGATCTTCGCCCAGCGCTGCATGTCGTCGCGGCTCAGGCGCAGCGCGTTGTGCACCTTGTGGCTGATGTCTGCGGGCAGGTTCTCCCTGACCCAGGATCGGATTTCCTCGCGGAAAGCCTGTTCTTCGGGCGTGAATGCCAGATCCATGCGTGTCTCCGTTGGTGACCGTGTCCGGGCCTGCCTTCGGGGCTGGCCATCGTCGCCTTTCAGTTTCGCACGATCGTTCGATTTTCTGCTGTCAGCGCGGCGACAAACCCGACAGCCGGCTCAGGCTTGCGGCAGGCTGCCCAGCCGTTGCTCAAGCCAGGCCACCCGGGCTTCGAGCGCCT
>SBFS01000224.1 GCA_006227825.1 Burkholderiales bacterium
AAGTCGGCGATGCGGTTGGCCATCCGGACCAGGTTGTCGGTGTCCATGATCAGGCCTCCGGTGCCAGGCCGAAACGTTCGGCAAAGGTGTAGGCCACCCCGTCCTGGCCGCGCACGAAGCCGGCCAGGGCCAGGTTGAGCGACCCGGCGCTGCGCACGGCCCGCGCGGTGGGCGCCGAGACCGCCGCCAGCATGCCGATGCCGGCGGCCGCGGCCTTCTGCACCATCTCGAAGCTGGCGCGGCTGGTGATGGCAGCGAAGCCCTGCGAGCGGTCGGTGCCGGCCCTGACCAGCGCGCCGATCAGCTTGTCCAGCGCGTTGTGCCGCCCCACGTCCTCGCGCAGCAGCGCCACCCGCCCGTCCAGGCCGCACCAGGCGGCGGCGTGGGTGGCCCCTGTGAGCTGCTGCAGTTGCTGGTGCTGCCACAGGTCGCGTTGAGCGAGTCCCAGCGCGCGTGCCGGAACGCGCACCGAGGGCGCCGGCGGCAACTCGCGTTCCACCTGGGCCAGGCTGTCGGTGCCGCACAGGCCGCAACCGGTGCGCCCGGCCAGGCTGCGCCGGCGCTGGCGCAGCCCCCACTCGGCCTCGGCCGATACCGCCAGCTTCAGCTCGATGCCGCCCTCGACCGCCTGCACCTCCACGCCGAACAGGTCGTCCGGCGCGCCGATCAGGCCCTCGGTGAGGGCAAAGCCGAGCGCGAAATCCTCCAGGTCGGTCGGGCTGGCCAGCATGACCGCATGCGAGATGCCGTTGAACACCAGCGCCACCGGCACCTCCTCGGCCAGCTGGTCGGCTCGCTGCCGGCTGCGGGAGCCCTGCCACTCGGTCACGCGGGCGGCGCAAGTCCCGGGGGGCGACAGGGCATCGGCGCCCAGCAGTCCGTCCGCCGGCTTCATGGCCCCACCGCCTCGGTGCCGTGGGCGCGCGCGGCCAGCTCCAGCTGCTCGCGGTTGAAGTCGGCGTAGGCCGCCTGCCACGCCGAGGGCTGCATCACCTTGCTCACCTGCACCGCCGTCACCTTGTACTCGGGGCAGTTGGTGGCCCAGTCGGAGCTGTCGGTGGTGATCACGTTGGCGCCCGACTCGGGAAAGTGGAAGGTCGTGTAGACCACGCCCGGCTGCATGCGGTCGCTGATTTCGGCGCGCAGCACCGTCTGGCCGGCGCGGCTGGTGATGCCCACCCAGTCGCCTTCGGTGATGCCGCGCTCCTGCGCATCGTGCGGGTGGATCTCCAGCCGGTCCTCGTCGTGCCAGCGGCTGTTGGGTGTGCGTCGCGTCTGTGCGCCCACGTTGTACTGGCTCAGGATGCGCCCGGTGGTCAGCAGCAGCGGGAAGCGGCGCGTGACCTTCTCGTCGCTGGGCACGTAGCGGGTGTTGAAGAAACGCCCCTTGCCGCGCACGAAGCCGCCGGCGTGCATGAGCGCGGTGCCGGCCTCGTCCGTGTCGGCGTTGCAGGGCCACTGCACGCTGCCCAGCCGGTCGATCTTGCCGTAGCTGACGCCGGCGAAGCTGGGCGTCAGCGCCGCGATCTCCTGCATGATCTGCTCGGGGTGGTCGTAGTGCATCGGGTAGCCCAGCGCGTTGGACAGCCGCACCGTGACCTCCCAGTCGGCCAGGCCGGCCAGCGGCGGCATGACCTGCCGCACCCGGCTGATGCGGCGCTCGGCGTTGGTGAAGGTGCCGTCCTTCTCCAGGAAGCTGGAGCCGGGCAGCAGCACGTGCGCGTACTTGGCCGTCTCGTTCAGGAAGATGTCCTGCACCACGATGCACTCCATGGCCGAGAGCGCTGCGGCCACATGCTGCGTGTTGGGGTCGCTCTGGACGATGTCCTCCCCCTGGCAGTACAGGCCCTTGAAACTGCCGGCCAGCGCGGCATCGAACATGTTCGGGATGCGCAGGCCCGGCTCGGGGCTGAGCTCCACGCCCCAGGCGGCCTCGAACTGCGCGCGCACCGTGGTGTCGCCGATGTGCCGGTAGCCGGGCAGTTCGTGCGGGAAGCTGCCCATGTCGCAGCTGCCCTGCACGTTGTTCTGGCCGCGCAGCGGGTTCACCCCCACGCCCTCGCGGCCGACCATGCCGCAGGCCATGGCCAGGTTGGCGATGCCGATGACCATGGTCGAGCCCTGCGCGTGTTCGGTCACGCCCAGGCCGTAGTAGATGGCCGAGTTGGGTCCCTGCGCATACAGCCGCGCGGCGGCGCGCAGCTCGGCCGCGGGCACGCCGGTCTCGGCCTCGAAGGCCTCGGGCGAATGCTCGGGCCGCGCGACGAACTCGCGCCATTCGTCGAAGCTGCGCGTGTCGCAACGCTCGGCCACGTAGGCCTCGTTGACCAGCCCCTCGGTCACGACCACGTGGGCCATGGCGGTGATGACCGCCACGTTGGTGCCGGGGCGCAGCGCCAGGTGGTGCTGCGCGCGGATGTGCGGCGACTCCACCAGCTCGATGCGGCGCGGGTCGATCACCACCAGCTTCGCTCCCTGGCGCAGGCGCTTCTTCATGCGCGAGGCGAACACCGGGTGGGCGTCTGTCGGGTTGGCGCCGATGACCAGGATCACGTCGGCCTGCTCGACGCTCTTGAAGGTCTGGGTGCCGGCCGATGTGCCATAGGTCTGTCCCAGGCCGTAGCCGGTGGGCGAGTGGCAAACGCGGGCGCAGGTGTCGACATTGTTGGTGCCGAAGGCCGCGCGCACCAGCTTCTGCACCAGGTAGGTCTCCTCGTTGGTGCAGCGGCTGGAGGTGATGCCGCCCACGGCATCGCGGCCGTACCGTGCCTGGATGGCCTTGAGGCGGTCCGCCGCGAACGCGATGGCCTCGTCCCAGCCCACTTCGCGCCAGGGGTCGGTGATGCGCTCGCGGATCATCGGGCGGGTGATGCGGTCCTTGTGGGTCGCGTAGCCCCAGGCGAAACGGCCCTTGACGCAGGAATGGCCTTCGTTGGCCTTGCCGTCCTTCCACGGCACCATGCGCACCACGGTGTTGCCCTTCATCTCGGCCTTGAAGCCGCAGCCCACCCCGCAGTAGGCGCAGGTGGTGACCACGCTGTGTTCGGCCTGTCCCAGCTCGATCACGCTCTTCTCCTGCAGCGTGGCGGTCGGGCAGGCCTGCACGCAGGCCCCGCAGCTGACGCATTCGCTGTCCATGAAGGCCTGGTCCTGGCCGGGCGAGACGCGGCTCTCGAAGCCGCGGCCGCTGATCGTCAGCGCAAAGGTGCCCTGCGTCTCCTCGCAGGCGCGCACGCAGCGGTTGCACACGATGCACTTGGCCGGGTCGTAGGTGAAGTAGGGGTTGGATTCGTCCTTCTTCGCGTCGCAGTGGTGGGCGCCGGCCACGCCATCGACCTCGGCGCCGGCCACGCCGTAGCGCACGTTGCGCAGGCCGGTGACGCCGGCCATGTCCTGCAGCTCGCAGTCGCCGTTGGCGCTGCAGGTCAGGCAGTCCAGCGGGTGGTCGCTGATGTACAGCTCCATCACGCCCTTGCGCAGCTGCTGCAGTTTCGGCGTCTGGGTGCGCACCACCATGCCGGCCTCGGCCGGGGTGGTGCAGCTGGCCGGGTAGCCCTTGCGGCCCTCGATCTCGACCAGGCAGAGCCGGCAGGAGCCGAAGGGCTCCAGGCTGTCGGTGGCGCAGAGCTTGGGCACGCGCACGCCGGCGTCCACCGCCGCCCGCATCAGCGAGGTGCCCTCGGGCACCGTCACCGCCTGGCCGTCGATGCTCAGCGTCACCGTCCTGTCGGCCACACGCGCAGGGGTGCCGTGGTCGGTCTCGGTCTTCAGGTGTGGCAGCATGGCCGTGTCTCCTTGTTGCCTTCTCAGGCCGCGCGTGCGGCCGGTGCCGCGATGCCGAAATCTTCGGGGTAGTGCTCCAGCGCGGACAGCACCGGATACGGCGTCATGCCGCCCATCGCGCACAGGCTGCCGTGCACCATCGTGTCGCACAGGTCGCGCAGCAGCACCACCTGCTCGGCGCGGCGCTGGCCATGCCGGATGCGGTCGATCACCTCCACCCCGCGGGTGCTGCCGATGCGGCAGGGCGTGCACTTGCCGCAGCTCTCCAGCGCGCAGAAGGCCATGGCGTGACGCGCCAGCAGCGCCATGTCTGCGCTGTCGTCGTGCACCACGATGCCGCCGTGGCCGACCACCGCGCCGAAGGCGGCGTAGGTCTCGTAGTCCAGCGGCTCGTCCCATCGGGATTCGGGCACGTAGGTGCCCAGCGGGCCCCCGACCTGGATGGCCTTGACCGGCCGGCCGCTGCGGGTGCCGCCGCCGAAACCGAACACCAGCTCGCGCAGCGTCAGGCCGAAGGCCTTCTCGACCAGGCCGCCCTGGCGGATGTTGCCCGCCAGCTGGAAGGGCAACGTGCCGCGCGAGCGGCCCATGCCATGGTCCCGGTAGAAGGCCGCACCGCGGGCCAGGATGAGCGGCACGCTGGCCAGGCTGATGACGTTGTTGATGACCGTGGGTTGTCCGAACAGGCCGGCCAGCGCCGGCAGGGGCGGCTTGGCCCGCACGATGCCGCGCTTGCCCTCGATGCTCTCGAGCATGGCGGTTTCCTCGCCACACACATAGGCCCCCGCGGCCTTGCGCACCTCCAGGTGGAAGGCTCGGCCGCTGCCGCACACGTCGGCGCCCAGGAAGCCGGCCTGCGTGGCCCGCGCGATCGCCTCGTTCATCGTCGCCACCGCGTGCGGGTACTCCGAGCGGATGTACACGAACCCCTGTGTCGCGCCGACCGCCAGACCCGCAATCAGCATGCCCTCGATCAGCATGTAGGGGTCGCCCTCCATCGTCATGCGGTCGGAGAAGGTGCCCGAGTCGCCCTCGTCGGCGTTGCAGACCACGTACTTCTGCTGCCCCGCAGCCTGCCTCACGGTGCGCCATTTGATGCCGGCCGGAAAGGCCGCGCCGCCGCGCCCGCGCAGGCCCGAGTCCAGCACCTCCTGCACGATGGCATCGCCCTCCAGGCCCAGGGCCCGCCGCAGACCGGCCCAGCCTTCGTGGGCTTCGTAGTCGGCCAGCGACAGGGGGTCGGTCACGCCCATGCGCGCGAAGGTCAGGCGCTCCTGCCGCGCCAGGTAGGGAATGCGGTCGGTCAGGCCGTGACCCAGCGGGTGGGCGCCGCCGTCGAGCCAGCCGGCATCGAACAGCCCGGGCACGTCCTCCTCGGCGACGGGGCCGTAAGCCACCCGCCCCGCGGGCGTGGCCACCTCCACCAGCGGCTCCAGCCAGAACAGCCCGCGCGAACCGTTGCGAACGACCTGCACCGCCTGTCCGCGGCGCTGCGCCTGCGCCGCGATGGCGGCCGCCACCTCGTCGGCACCGGCGGCCAGCGCGGCCGCATCGCGCGGCACGTACAGCGTCACCGGGCTCATGGCGCGTTCCCCA
>SBFS01000180.1 GCA_006227825.1 Burkholderiales bacterium
ATTTTGCCCGCCGCTCAAGTGCTCGTCAGCGTGGATGCCACAAGCAAGAAACGCGCGTTCGAGGAAGCGGGCCTGCTGTTCGAGACCCTGCACGGTCTCAACCGTGCCCTGATCACCGACAGCCTTTTCGCCCGCGAGCGCCTGGGGTCGACCGGACTGGGCCACGGCGTGGCCATTCCGCACGGGCGCATCAAGGGGCTCAAGCAGCCCCTGGCGGCTGTCTTCCAGCTGGCCCACCCGATCGGCTTCGATGCCCCGGATGAGCAGCCCGTTCAGCTCATGATCTTCCTGCTGGTGCCCGAGGCAGCCACCCAGAAGCACCTGGAGATCCTGTCCGAGATCGCCGAGCTGCTCAGCGACGCCGGCCTGCGCGAACGCATGAAGACGGCCACCGAGGCCGGGGCATTGCACGGGCTGATCAGCGGCTGGCAGTCGGCGCACGCCGCGGCTTGACCTGTCGCCCCCACGCTGCGCCGCTGCGCGGGTCGCTGCCCCCCGAGGGGGCTGACCTTGCTCGGGGCGGCCCTTCGCTGCGGTCGCTGTCGCCCCCACGCTGCGCCGCTGGCTTCGTTCCACTTCGCGGTATAACGCGGGCATGAAACCCACCGTTGTCAGTGCCGATGTCCTGTTCGAAGACCACCGCGAGGCGCTCAAGTGGCAGTGGGTGGCCGGTCTGGGAGCCTCAGAGCGGCGATTCGACGAGGTGGCCATCCGGGCGGCCCGCTCGGGCGCCGACCTGGTGGGCTACCTCAACTACATCCATCCCTACCGCGTCCAGGTCTTCGGTGAGCGCGAGGTCGCCTACCTGACCAGCCCCAGCGAGGACGACAACCGGCGGCGCGTGGCCCGCATCGTGACGCTGGAGCCCCCGGTGCTGGTGGTGGCGGACGGACAGAGTGCGCCGGATGCCCTGATGGCCATGTGCGAGCGGGCCCAGATCCCGATGTTCGCCACCCCCGAGCCCGCCGCGTTCGTGATCGACGTCCTGCGCGCCTACCTCTCGCGCCATTTCGCCGACCGTGCCTCGATGCACGGGGTCTTCATGGACATCCTGGGCATGGGGGTGCTGATCACGGGTGAGTCCGGACTGGGCAAGAGCGAGCTCGGCCTGGAGCTGATCTCCCGCGGCCACGGACTGGTGGCCGACGATGCGGTCGACCTCTACCGCATCAACCAGACCAGCATCGAGGGGCGCTGCCCCGAGCTGCTGCAGAACCTGCTGGAGGTGCGCGGCATCGGCCTGCTGGACATCAAGGCCATCTTCGGCGAGACGGCCGTGCGCCGGAAGATGCGCCTGTCGCTCATCGTGCACCTGGTGCGCAAGGAAACGCTGGAGCGCGACTACGAGCGCATGCCGCACGAACCGCTGTACCAGGACGTGCTGGGCGTGCCGGTGCGCAAGTCGGTGATCCAGGTGGTGGCCGGGCGCAACATCGCGGTGCTGGTCGAGGCGGCCGTGCGCAACACCATTCTCCAGCTGCGCGGCATCGACACCTACCAGGAGTTCGTCTCCCGCCACCGCGCCGCCATGCAGCAGGGGGGGTGAGGCGGCTCAGCGCTTGCTGCCGCGGTGGGGGCAGTTGTCCTTGATGCAGCTGGCGTAGAGCGAGAGGGCGTGCTCCTGCAGCTTGAAGCCCCGCGAGCTCGCCACGATCTGCTGGCGCTTCTCGATTTCGGCGTCGAAGAACTCTTCCACCCGACCGCAGTCCAGACAGACCAGATGGTCGTGGTGCTGGCCCTCGTTGAGTTCGTAGACCGCCTTGCCTGATTCGAAATTGCTGCGCACGAGAAGGCCTGCCTGCTCGAACTGCATCAGCACGCGGTAGACCGTCGCCAGCCCGATGTCCGAGCGCTCCTCGAGCAGCACGCGGAACACGTCTTCGGCCGTCATGTGCCGCTGCTTGGCGTTCTGGAACACGTCCAGGATCTTCAGCCTGGGCAAAGTGGCCTTCAGTCCGGTGCTCTTGAGTTCTTCGATGTTGGACATGGCGGGTGGGCCTCGCTGCAGAAACAAGCCGTGCCCGGCAGGTGCGCCGGGGCATCCGGCAGCCCGGGCCGCAAGCGGCGCAGGCCGACCCCGGGGCTACAATGGCCGATCATATCGCCAGAGCGCGGCCGCGGTGTCCCCTGCCAGTGGTTGACCCGTCTCAGGCGCCTACTTCGGACCCGTTCCATGATTGAGTTTCCGTCCATCCGCTACGGCCGGCCGGCAGCGCCGCTGGTGCTGGTCTTCGTGACCGTCCTGGCCGGATGCGCCTCCGCTCCGCCCTCGCTGGGCAACCTCGGTTCCCTGGTCACCCCTTACCGGATCGACATCATCCAGGGCAACGTGGTCACCCGTGAGCAGGCCCAGAGCCTGCGGCCGGGAATGCCCCGCGCGCAGGTGAGGGACATCCTGGGCACGCCTCTGCTGGCCAGCGTGTTCCATGCCGATCGCTGGGACTATGTGTTCACCTTCCAGCGGCAGGGGCAGGCACCGCAGCAGCGCAAGCTGGCCGTGTTCTTCCGAGGCGATGTCCTCGAACGCATCGAGGCCGACGAATTGCCCACCGAGGCCGAGTTCGTGGCATCGCTGGACGTGCGTCGGCGGTCCGGCGAACTGCCGGCGTTGCAAGCCTCGGAAGAGCAGCTCAGGCGTTTTGCCGAAAGCAACCGGACAAGCGCCGGGACGGTGGCCCCGGCGGTGCCGGCGGCGCCCCGGTCCTACCCCCCGCTGGAAGCCCCGGAGGCCGAGCGATGAACGATCGTCAGAAGCTCCCGGTCTGCGTGGCCGGAGCCAGCGGGCGCATGGGCCAGATGCTGGTGGACGCCGTGCGGCAGAGCGACGACTGTGTGCTCGCAGGCGCCCTGGACGTCGCCGGCAGTCCGGCCATCGGCCGGGACGCTGGCGCCTTCGGCGGCCAGGACACCGGGGTCGCCATCACGGACGACCTGGCGGCCGGTCTGGCGCGCAGCCGTTGCCTGATCGACTTCACCCGGCCCGAGGGCACGATGGCGCACCTGCGCGAGTGCGTCAGGCAGCGCGTGAACCTGGTGATCGGCACCACCGGATTCAGCGATGAGCAGAAGGCCGAGATCGCCCGGGCGGCCCAGTCGATCGCCATCGTCATGGCGCCCAACATGAGCGTGGGCGTGAACGTCACGCTCAGGCTGCTGGAGATGGCCGCGCGGGCGCTGTCCACAGGGTACGACATCGAAATCATCGAGGCGCATCACCGCCACAAGGTCGATGCGCCCAGCGGCACCGCCCTCAAGATGGGCGAGGTGATCGCGCAGGCGCTCGGCCGCGACCTGCGGGACTGCGCGGTCTATGCCCGCGAGGGCGTGACCGGGGAGCGCGACCCCTCGACCATCGGCTTTGCCACCGTCCGGGGCGGCGACATCGTGGGCGACCACACGGTGCTGTTCGCCGGCACCGGAGAGCGCATCGAGATCACCCACAGGTCGTCCAGCCGCGTCACCTACGCCCAGGGCAGCCTGCGTGCCGTGCGTTTCCTGGCCGGGCGAGAGTCCGGCCTCTACGACATGTTCGACGTGCTGGGCCTGCGCTGACGCCTGCCGTTTTCCCCAACGCCCGTTTCCGGACCTTTGTCCATGCAAGAAAAATACGCCCACCAGGACGTCGAGCGCGCCGCTCACGCCCACTGGACAGCCACCGATGCCTACCGCGTGACCGAGGACGCGGGCAAGAAGAAGTTCTATGCCTGTTCCATGCTGCCGTACCCCAGCGGCAAGCTGCACATGGGCCACGTGCGCAACTACACGATCAACGACATGTTGACGCGTTACCTGCGCATGAACGGCTACAACGTGCTCATGCCCATGGGCTGGGATGCCTTCGGCCTGCCGGCCGAGAACGCGGCGCTCAAGAACGGCGTGCCGCCCGCGAAGTGGACCTACGAGAACATCGCCTACATGAAGGGGCAGATGCAGGCGATGGGCCTGGCGATCGACTGGAGCCGCGAGGTGGCCACCTGTTCGCCCGACTATTACCGCTGGAACCAGTGGCTGTTCCTGAAGATGCTGGAGAAGGGCATCGCCTACCGCAAGACCCAGGTGGTCAACTGGGACCCGGTGGACCAGACGGTGCTGGCCAACGAGCAGGTCATCGACGGCAAGGGCTGGCGCACCGGCGCACCGGTGGAAAAGCGCGAGATCCCGGGCTATTACCTCAACATCACGGCCTATGCCGACGAGCTGCTCGACCATGTGCAGATCGGCAACGAGAAGGCTTCGCTCACCGGCTGGCCCGACAAGGTCCGACTGATGCAGGAGAACTGGATCGGCAGGAGCGAGGGCGTGCGCTTTGCCTTCACCCATGAGATCCGCGGGGATGACGGTGCGCTGATCGGGGACGGTCGCATGTACGTGTTCACCACCCGTGCCGACACCATCATGGGCGTGACCTTCTGTGCGGTGGCGCCCGAGCACCCGCTCGCGCAGCATGCGGCCGCGTCCGACGACAGGCTGGCGGCCTTCATCGAAGAATGCCGCAGGGGCGGCACGACCGAGGCCGAGCTGGCGACGCAGGAAAAGCTGGGCATGCCCACCGGCCTGTCCGTCACCCACCCGCTGACCGGCGCGCAGGTCGAGGTCTGGGTTGGCAACTATGTGCTCATGAGCTACGGCGACGGTGCCGTCATGGGCGTGCCGGCGCACGACGAGCGTGACTTCGCGTTCGCGCAGAAGTACGCCCTGGAAATCAGGCAGGTGGTGGCGGTCGAGGGTGAGGTCTTCTCCACCGATGCCTGGGCCGACTGGTACGGCGACAAGCAGCGGTGCGTCTGCGTGAATTCCGGCGCTCTCGACGGACTGCCGTACAAGGCCGCCGTCGACAAGGTCGCGTCGCTGCTGGCCGACAGGGGCCTGGGCGAGAAGAAGACCACCTTCCGCCTGCGCGACTGGGGCATCAGCCGCCAGCGCTACTGGGGCACGCCGATCCCCATCATCCACTGCGACAGCTGCGGCCCGGTGCCGGTGCCCGAGAAGGACCTGCCGGTGCGCCTGCCCGAGGACCTGGTGCCGGACGGCAGCGGCAACCCGCTGAACAAGTGCGAGGCCTTCCTCAAGGTCGACTGTCCCTGCTGCGGCCGGCCCGCGCGGCGCGAGACCGACACCATGGACACCTTCGTGGACTCGTCCTGGTATTTCATGCGCTACTGTGATCCGACCAACGCCGAGGCGATGGTGGCCGATGGTGCGCAGTACTGGATGCCGATGGACCAGTACATCGGCGGCATCGAGCACGCCATCCTGCACCTGCTGTATGCCCGGTTCTGGACCAAGGTCATGCGCGACCTGGGCCTGCTGAAGGTCGACGAGCCCTTCACCCGGCTGCTGACGCAGGGCATGGTGCTCAACCACATCTA
>SBFS01000019.1 GCA_006227825.1 Burkholderiales bacterium
TGTCGGGATGTCTGGAGCGGGTGAAGGGAATCGAACCCTCGTATGAAGCTTGGGAAGCTGCCGTTCTGCCATTGAACTACACCCGCAGAATCAACTTCATATTTTATCCCAGTCGCACGCCGCAGCATCTCCGGCCGGTTTGCGTTGTGTCAAGGCGCTGGCGCGCCGCAGGCATAGACTGAAAAGCCGTCTTTGGTTTGTTTCAGGAGGTTCGCATGAAAGGTTTCCAACGTGTGGTTCTGGTCGCGGCCCTGGCCGTGGGTCTGGGTGGCTGCGCCGTGCAGGGGCCGCAGGAGCAGGGTGGCATGATCATCGGCAGCATCGTGGGCGGCGTCCTGGGTGCCCAGGTGGGCAGCGGCAGCGGGCGCACCGCCGCCACGATCCTGGGGACGGTGATCGGTGCTTCGGTCGGTGGCAACATCGGCCGCTACATGGACGAGAGCGACCGGCTCAAGACCGCCTATGTCTTGGAGGGGGTGCGCACCAGCGTGCCTTCAAGCTGGGTCAATCCCGACACGAGAACCCAGTACACGGTGACGCCCACGCGCACTTACGACACGGCCACCGGCCCCTGCCGCGAGTACACGGTCCAGGCCATCATCGGCGGCCGGCCGGAGACGGTGTACGGGACGGCCTGCCGGCAGCCCGACGGCAGCTGGAAGGCCGTCAACTGATCCGGCTGTCCGGTGGGCCCGTTCAGCGCGCGTTGCCGGCCGGGCCGACGGGCAGCCTGAACTCCCCCTCCTGGGAGAAGCTGTGGCTGTTCCAGACGGGGCCCGACAGCTTGCCGCGCACCACATAGGTGATGGGCGAGCGGTCATCCTGCGCGAGCCCCCAGGCCTGCCGCAGCATGTTCAGGGCCGGGATGGTGACCGGGACCGTCAGCAGGGCTTCACCGAAGCGGGGGATGGTGCCCCGGGCGTCGCTGACACCGCTGGCGAAGCGCCGGTCGCGCACCTCCACATCGACGAACACGCCGTTGTACTCGATGGGCGCGTCGTTCGGGTTGATCACCCGCAGTTTCACGAGCATGCGAAGCTCCATGCCCTGCCCGGGCAGGGGCTCCACGCCCACCACGTCCACCCGGGGCGGTTCGCCCGGCAGCAGCGTGGCGCAGGCGGCCAGCACCGACACCAGAAGCCCCGGCAGCAGGAGGCGCGCGAGGCGGGACCAGATGCGGGGCAGCGGGTTCATCGCAGGATGTCCCCGACGCACAGGTACTTGATCTCGACATAGTCGTCCATGCCGTGGTGCGATCCCTCGCGGCCCAGGCCGGACTGCTTGACGCCGCCGAACGGCACGTGCTCGGTCGCCAGGATGCCGACGTTCACGCCCACCATGCCGTACTCCAGGGCCTCGCTCACGCGGAAGATGCGGCCCACGTCCCGGCTGTAGAAGTAGCTGGCCAGGCCGAACTCGGTGTTGTTCGCCGCGTCGATCGCTTCCTGCTCGGTCCTGAACCGGAAGACGGGTGCGAACGGACCGAAGGTCTCCTCGCGCGCGCACAGCATGTCGGCGGTGGCATCGGCGACCACGGTGGGTTCGAAGAACTGGCCCGGCAGGCGCTTGCCGCCGGTGAGCACGCGGCCGCCCTTGGCCACCGCGTCGTCGACGTGGCGTTGCACCTTCTCCAGTGCAGCCTCCTCGATCAGCGGACCCTGGTTCACCCCTTCCTCGAAGCCGTTGCCCACCTTGGCCGTGGCGACCTTGGCCGCGAACTTGCGGGCGAATTCCTCGTACACGCCTTCCTGCACATAGATGCGGTTGGAGCAGACGCAGGTCTGGCCGGCGTTGCGGTACTTGCTGGCGAAGGCCCCTTCGACGGCGCTGTCGATGTCGGCGTCATCGAACACGATGAAAGGGGCGTTGCCGCCCAGTTCCAGCGACATCTTCTTGACCGTGGGTGCGCACTGGGCCATGAGGATGCGCCCGACCTCGGTCGAGCCGGTGAAGGACAGGTGGCGCACCACATCGCTGGCGCACAGGACCTTGCCGACCGCGACGCTGCCGGGGCCGTCGCTGGTGATGATGTTGAGCACACCGGCGGGGATGCCGGCCCGCATGGCCAGCTCGCCGGCGGCCAGCGCGGTCAGCGGGGTCAGCTCGGCCGGCTTGATGACCACCGGGCAGCCGGCGGCCAGCGCCGGTGCCACCTTGCGGGTGATCATGGCCAGCGGGAAGTTCCACGGGGTGATGGCGGCGCAGACGCCGATGGGCTGGCGCAGCACCAGCAGGCGGCGGTTGTTGTCGAACTGGGGCAGGGTTTCGCCGTTGACGCGCTTGGCTTCCTCGGCAAACCACTCGACGAAGCTGGCGCCGTAGGCGACCTCGCCCTTGGCCTCGGGCAGGGGTTTGCCCTGCTCGGCGGTCATCAGGCGGCCCAGGTCGTCCTGGTGGGCCATCAGCAGGTCGTACCACCTGCGCAGGATGATGCTGCGCTCCTTGGCCGTCTTGCTGCGCCAGGCCGGCCAGGCGGCGTTGGCGGCGGCGATGGCCGCCTCGGCATCGGCGGGGCCCAGGAGCGCGACGTCGGCCAGCTTCTGGCCGGTGGCCGGGTCGTGCACGTCGAAGCGGGCGCTGCCTTTGACCCATTCGCCGTTGATCAGGGCATCGGTCTTGAGCAGGGTGGGGTCCTTGAGCAGGGCCAGTGGGGAGGTCTTCATGTCCATCGGTGTCTCCATCGGAGGGGGTGATCTGCCTGAATGCCGGGGCAAGTTTGCCCGAAGCCGGCGGCTCCGGTACCAGGGTGCAAGATTAGACGCTGTGGCGGCGCCCTGCAGTACCGCCGGAGACGCGTTGAAGGGGGCCATCCTGCCTCCGAAAACCAACAGCGGGCGGCGCAAGGGCCGCGCATGGTGGAAAATGGAGGGTTGCTGACGCCGCTTGGGCGTTCCACGAGATGCACACCCGAACATGAGCCGTCCCACCACCGTTGCCGAGATCCGCAAGTCCTTCCTGGACTTCTTTGCCGCCAAGGGCCACACCGTCGTCGCCTCCAGCCCGCTGGTGCCGGGCAACGACCCGACGCTGATGTTCACCAACAGCGGCATGGTGCAGTTCAAGGACGTGTTTCTCGGCACCGACAAGCGCAGCTATGTGCGCGCGGCCTCGGTGCAGGCCTGCCTGCGCGCCGGCGGCAAGCACAACGACCTGGAGAACGTGGGCTACACCGCCCGCCACCACACCTTCTTCGAGATGCTGGGCAACTGGTCCTTCGGCGACTATTTCAAGCGCGAGAGCCTGAAGTGGGCCTGGGAGCTGCTCACCGAGGTCTACGGCCTGCCCGCCGAGCGCCTGCTGGCCACGGTGTATGCCGAGGATGACGAGGCCTACGACATCTGGACCAAGGAGATCGGCCTGCCGCCCGAGCGCGTGATCCGCATCGGTGACAACAAGGGCGGCCGCTACAAGAGCGACAACTTCTGGATGATGGCGGACACCGGCCCCTGTGGCCCCTGTTCCGAGATCTTCTACGACCACGGCCCCGAGATCCCCGGTGGCCCCCCGGGCAGCCCCGGCGAGGACGGCGACCGCTTCATCGAGATCTGGAACAACGTGTTCATGCAGTTCGACATGAAGGAGGACGGCTCGGTCACGCCGCTGCCGGCGCCCTGCGTCGACACCGGCATGGGCCTGGAGCGGCTGGCTGCCATCCTGCAGGGCGTGCACAGCAACTACGAGATCGACCTGTTCGACGCGCTCATCAAGGCCGCCGCGCGCGAAACCGGCTGCTCCGACCTGGGCAACCCCTCGCTCAAGGTGATCGCCGACCACATCCGCGCCACATCGTTCCTGATCAGCGACGGCGTGATTCCCGGCAACGAGGGCCGTGGCTATGTGCAGCGCCGCATCGTCCGCCGGGCCATCCGCCATGGCTACAAGCTCGGCCGCAAGACCCCGTTCTTCCACAAGCTGGTGCCCGACCTGGTGCGGCTCATGGGTGACGCCTACCCCGGCCTGGCCAGCCAGGCCCAGCGCATCACCGACATCCTCAGGGCCGAGGAGGAGCGCTTCTACGAGACCCTGGCCCATGGCATGGAGATCCTGGACGGCGCACTGGCCGGCGGCGAGAAGACCCTGCCCGGCGACGTGGCCTTCAAGCTGCATGACACCTACGGCTTCCCGCTGGACCTGACCAACGACGTCTGCCGCGAGCGCGGGGTCGGTGTCGACGAGGCGGGCTTTCACGCCGCGATGGAAAAGCAGAAAGCCCAGGCGCGCGCCGCCGGCAAATTCAAGATGGACAAGGCGCTGGAGTACACCGGCGCCGGCAACACCTTTGTCGGGTACGACGCGTTGCAGGCGCAGGCCAAGGTGGTCGCGCTCTACCTCGACGGCACGCCGGTGGCCGAGCTCAAGACGGGCCAGCATGGCGTTGTGGTGCTGGACACCACGCCGTTCTACGCCGAGAGCGGTGGTCAGGTCGGTGACGAAGGCGAGCTCACCAGCGGGTCGGCCCGCTTCGGGGTGTCCGACACGCAGAAGATCAAGGCCGACGTGTTCGGGCACCACGGCGTGCTCGAGCAGGGCACGCTGGCGGTCGGGGACACCGTGAGCGCCAGCGTCAACCTGGAGCTGCGCGCCGCCACCGTGCGCAACCACAGCGCCACCCACCTGATGCACAAGGCCTTGCGCGAGGTGCTGGGCAGCCACGTCCAGCAGAAGGGCTCGCTCGTCAACGCCGAGCGCACCCGCTTCGACTTCGCGCACAACGCGCCGGTCAGCGACGAGCAGATCCGCCGCATCGAGGCCCTCGTCAACGCCGAAATCCTGGCCAACTCGGCCACCGACGCCCGGCTCATGGACATCGATTCGGCCCGGAACTCGGGCGCCATGATGCTGTTCGGCGAAAAGTACGGCGACACGGTGCGCGTGCTCAGCATCGGCTCCAGCAAGGAGTTGTGTGGCGGCACCCATGTGCGGGCCACCGGCGACATTGGCCTGTTCAAGGTCGTGGCCGAGGGCGGCGTGGCCGCCGGCGTGCGCCGCATCGAGGCGGTGACAGGTGCCAATGCGCTGGCCTATCTGCAGTCGCTGGAGGACACGGTGTCGCAGGCGGCGGGTGCCCTCAAGGCGCCGGTGCCCGAGCTGACCGCCCGCATCGGCCAGGCGCTGGAGCAGATCAAGGTGCTGGAAAAGGAAGTCGCGGCCCTCAAGGGCAGGCTGGCGTCCAGCCAGGGCGACGAACTCATGGCTCAGGCCGTGGATGTCAAGGGCCTGAAGGTGCTGGCCGCCACGCTGCAGGGGGCCGATGCCAGGACACTGCGCGAGACCCTGGACAAGCTCAAGGACAAGCTCAAGACCGCCGCCATCGTGCTGGCGGCCGTGGACGGTGGCAAGGTGCAGCTGGC
>SBFS01000046.1 GCA_006227825.1 Burkholderiales bacterium
GGCGCTCAGTCGGGCAGGATGACGTGCGTCCATGTTTCGCTCAGTGTGTGGTGGTCCAGTTGCAGAAAGGCCCTGACCTCGACCGGTCGGGCCGGATCCAGCCTTTGCACGCGCAGGCTCAGCCGCCAGGTGCCGGCAGCCGGGTTCGGGTAGGCCAGCGACTCCACCACCCGGCCGTTGTCGTCGGCGGTGACGACGGCCCGCACGGCGGCGCCCTCGGGCAGGCTCTCGATGGCGGGGCCGGCGAAGTCGATCACGTACTGGGGCTGCAGGCGCTGTTCATCGGCGCTCAGGCGCGTGTAGCCGTATCCGCGGCGGGACTGGGATGTCCAGGCGCCCGGCGGCAGCTGCTGCCGGTCACCCTGCCAGCGCAGCTCGTAGGCGAACTCAAGCGGCTGACCGTCTGGAGGAAGGTGCCTGGGGACCCAGTAGGCAACGATGTTGTCGTGCGTCTCGTCGGGCGTGGGCAACTGGACCAGCTCGACATGTCCGGGCCCCCAGTCGCCCAGGGGCACTACCCAGGCGCTCGGACGCCTTTCGTAACGGGCCTCCGGATCCTCGTAGCTGGCGTGCCGGCGGTCGCGCTGCATCAGGCCGAAGCCCAGCAGCCGGTCGAGCTGGAAGCTGCTGACCGATTTGCGCTCCGGCCTCTGCAGCGGGCGCCAGAGCCACTCGCCGCTGCCGCTGTGCATCAGCAGGCCGTCGGAGTCGTGGACCTCGGGCCGGAAATCGGATGCGCTGGGCTGGTTTTCGCCGTGCAGGAACATGCTGGTCAGCGGCGCCAGACCGAGCCGCTCGATGGCCCGGTCGCCCGTGCGCAGGTGGAGCCGGGCCGTCACGGTCATCACCGTCTCGGCACCGGGCCGGATCTCGAAGCGGTAGGCACCGGTGGCGCGTGGCGAGTCGAGCAGGGCCAGCACCGTCACGGTGTCTGCACCAGGTGCCGGCCGCAGGAGCCAGAAGTCGGTGAACCGGGGGAACTCCTCGCCTTGTCCGCCCACGGTGTCGATGGCCAGGCCGCGCGCCGACAGGCCGTACTGCTGGCCGGCACCCAGGGCGCGGAAATAGCTGGCGCCCAGAAACACCACCAGTTCGTCCATGTAGTCCGGGCGGTTGAGCGGATGGTGCAGCCGGAAGCCGGCGTGGCCCAGCGCCGGCCAGCCGGCGGTGTCCAGCCGGTTGCGGCCGTAGTCGTAGTCGGCCGGTCGGTGGGCAAGCTCCCGGCTGCCCTGCGGGCCCACCTCGTGGATGCGCACCGGCTGTCGCTGGTACAGGCCCAGATGGAAGAACTGTGCCTCGAACGGCAGGCCGTCGCTGCGCCACAGGGCCTGGTCGGGGCGGAAGCGGATGTCGCGCACCTGGTCATAGTCGAGGCCGGCCAGATCGGCCGGCAACCGGTCGTCGGCCGGCACGAAGGGGGTGTTCGAGAGCAGGCGCGCCTGCTCGGTCAGCTGGGCCCAGTCCATCGCCAGGGCCGGCAGCGACAGCAGGCTGGCCAGCAGGCAGGCCAGCAGGCGCGCGGCCGCCCGCCCGCCCCGGGCAGGGTGGCTCGCGAAGGGGTCGCATGGTGGGGGTCGCAGCAGGCGCATGTCTGACTAGGGCAAACCCTGTGCCAGGTCGAAAAATGCCTGTCAGATCAAAGACTTGGACGTGATGTTCCGGCGCGGGCGGCAAGTTTCCGGGGTGGCGCCCGCCCGCCGGGCCTGTTTCTGTCGCCGGTTGGCGACAACTTGTGCGCCCGTCTCGGAAAAAGCCTTGCAGATCAAGGCCTTCGGGCGGTCACGAAGCGGCGACAGATTCGCTGGCCGGCCCGCCACCGGGCTCGCTCTTGAACAGGCCGGGCGTCAGTTCGTGCTTCTGCAGCAGCCGGTAGAACTCGGTGCGGTTGCGCTGCGCCAGCCGGGCCGCGTCGGCGACGTTGCCGTCGGTCATCTTCAGCAGCCCGACCAGGTAGTCGCGCTCGAAACGCTGTCTGGCCTCGGCAAAGCTGAGCACCTCCACCGAGGGGGTGCGCAGGGCACGCTGCACCAGGGCCAGCGACACCAGCGGGGTGGTCGAGAGGGCGCAGGCCTGCTCGACCACGTTGTAGAGCTGCCGGACGTTGCCGGGCCAGGGTGCCATGGCCATGGCCTTGAGCGCCTCGGGGGCGAATCCGGAGCTGCGCTTGCCGTATTTCGGCGCCAGCAGGGCCAGGAAATGGTTGGCCAGCAGGGGGATGTCCTCGCGCCGCTCGGCCAGCGTGGGCAACTGCAGCGTCACGACATTGAGCCGGTAATACAGGTCTTCGCGGAACTGGCCCTGGGCCATTGCCGCCTCCAGGTCCCGGTGGGTCGCGGAGATGATGCGCACGTCCACGGGGATGGACTGGCTCGATCCCAGGGGGCGCACGGCCCTCTCCTGCAGCACGCGCAGCAGCTTGACCTGCAGCGCGGGCGGCATGTCGCCGATTTCGTCGAGCAGCAGGGTTCCGCCATCGGCTGCCTGGAACAGGCCCTTGTGGCTGGCGACCGCGTCGGTGAAGGCGCCCTTGACATGACCGAAGAGCTCCGACTCGAGCAGGGCCTCGGGAATCGCTCCACAGTTGACCGCCACGAAAGGGCGCCGTGCGCGCGGACTGGCCAGGTGGATGGCCCGCGCAAGCAGTTCCTTGCCGGTGCCGCTGTCACCGCGCAGCAGCACACTGGCGTCCCCCTGGGCCACCATGCGCGCCTCGGCCAGGAGGTCGGCCATGCGGCTGGAGCGGCTGACGATGCCGGCACGCCAGCTTTCGTCGCCGGCTGTGCGGGTCTGGCCATCTGGCGCCGACAGGGCCAGCGCCTGGGCGATCTTGTCCAGCAGCTCCCGGGCTTCGTAGGGCTTGGTCAGGTAGCCGAAGACCCCGCGGGCCGTGGCCTCGACGGCGTCGGGAATCGTGCCGTGCGCGGTCAGCAGGATCACCGGCAGCGAGGGGTGGCGGGCACGGATGTCGTCGAACAGCATCAGTCCGTCCTTGCCGGGCAGGCGGACGTCGGAGAGCACCAGGTGCGGACGCTCGATGGCCATCTGGCTCAGGGCCGCCTCGGCCGAGCCCACGGCGGTGACGCGGTAGCCGGCCGCTCCCAGCCGCATGGACAGCAGGCGCAGCATGTCCGGGTCGTCGTCGACAACCAGCAGGTGGGCACGCTGGGAGGAAGGGGGCGCCATGGCGTTCATGGTGTGGTCGGACGGGGGGTGCCCAGGCTGCCGCCGCGCGGTCCCAGGCTGCGCTCGATCGCGCGCATCGCGTCCAGCCGGTCGGCGAGCAGGTCGATGCGCCTTTGCGCATCGCGAAGCTGGGCTGCATGCCGCTCGAGCTGCTCCTCCAGGCGCCGCTGGCTGGAGAGCATGCCGGCCAGCAGCCGGGCCAGCGGACGCAAGGCATCGGCCTCGCTGCTGGCGCTGGACTGAAGCCGCTGCAGCAGTCCCAGCGCCCTGGCGGTGTCGGCCGGTTGCTGGGTCAGCATGAGGACCAGCGCCACCTGCATCTGCCTCGATGGCTGGTGACCGGGGTCGCCCAAGGCCCTGAGTTCGGCCTGCAGCTCGGCCTGCGCCATCGGCCGCACCCGCTCGGCGTAGGCCAGGGCCTCGTCGAGGCCGTCGGCGGCCTCGGTGCACAGGACGGCGTCGGAAGAGCGCTCGGGCGGCAGCAGCAACACCGGAGCAGGAGGGCATGTGGCCGGCTCGGCAGGCCGGGTTGCGCTGGCCGGCGGAAGGACCGGCGGCGGGGCTGCCTGGCCGACGTCAGCGTCCGGCACTGACGCGCAGGCCGCCAGCAGGCCTCCGGCCAGAAGGCCCGGCAACAGGCGGAGAAAGTCATGTGGCATGGGCGATTTCGATCCGGAAATGGGCGCCGCGTTCGGTCGGCACGAGCACGATGCGGCCGCCATGCGCGTGAATGTACTCCTGGACGATGGACAGGCCGATGCCGGTGCCCCTGACCGCATCCTCGGGCTGGTGCCGTCCCCGGTAAAAGGGTTCGAAGACGTGTGGCCGGTCCTGTTCGTCGACTCCGGGCCCCTCGTCGATGACATCCAGTCGCACCAGGTTGTCGTCCCGGCCGATCACCAGCCTCACGGTCGAGCCCGCAGGGGCAAAGCGGATGGCGTTGCTCAGCAGGTTGCCGATGGCCGAACCCATCTTTTCCCGGTCCAGTGGCAGCGCAGGCGCATCGCCCTCGATGGCGATCTTCAGTTGCCGGGACTGCCAGCGCAGGCGCTGGATGCCGACCTGGGCCTCGACCAGGCTGCGCAGCCCGGTGGGCTCGCGCCTGAGCTGGCGTGCCTCGAACGCCGCCGCGTTGAAGCGCAGCAAGGCCTCGATCTGTTCCTGCAGGCTGCGCGTGTTGTGCTGGAGAATCCGCACCACCTCGGCCTGGCTGTCGTTCAGCGGACCGGCCACGCCGTCGCCGAGCAGGGCCACCCCTTCGTGCAGCGAGGCCAGCGGCGTCTTGAGTTCGTGCGACACGTGCCGCAGGAAGCGCGCCTTGTCGGCATCCAGTTCGGTCAGGCGCAGGCGCAGCCACTCCAGTTGCTGTCCGACCCGGCGCACGTCCGGCGGGCCGGGAATATCGATGCTTTCCGTCAGGCGGTTCTCGCCGAGCCCGACAATGGCCTTTTCCAGTCGCTGCAGGGGGCGGGCCAGCCAGACCCCGAAGCCGATGGCCATGGCGGCCGCCATCAGGATGGACAAGGTGACCTGGAGGGTCAGTTGCCGGCGGCTGGAATCCAGGCGGGTCTCCAGCGCCCGGTTGCGCTCGGTCATGATGGCCTGCACCTGCTGCGCCACGGTCCTGTTGTGCCGGTCGAGGTTCCGGAACGACTGGGCGATCACCCGCTCCTGCTCCAGGCCGGGGGAGGAGAGGTCATCGATCTGCCGCCGTATCGTCAGCAGCTGCTCGCGCCAGGACAGGGCCGTCGCAGCCGGCAACCCGTTGTCCTCCAGGCGGCGCAGTATGTCCTCGGCCTGCAGGGCGGCCTCTTCGAACTGCTGACGCAGCTGGGCGTCCCGCAAGACCACCGACTGTCGGGCCGCCCGTTCCATGGCCACGCTGCGCTCGGTCAGCGACTGCGCGGCGCTGGTCAGTTCCACGGCCCGGGCCGCGCTCTCGCGACTCTGCGCCACCAGCACTTCCAGGGAGAACAGGGCGCGCACCGCCGTGGCGCCCAGCAGCAGGCCGATCAGCAGGAAGGCAGCCAGCAGCAGCTGCGGGAAGGAAGGCCGGAGCCGGCGCATGGGGGAGGCAATGCGGTGGTGCCGGCCTGTGCTTGCTGCCGCCGGTTCAGGCGGTCTCGCGCACCAGGACCTCGCCGCGCAGCGAGTGCGGCAGGGCC
>SBFS01000292.1 GCA_006227825.1 Burkholderiales bacterium
CAGGACGATGCGGCCGGACAGGCCGACTTTGTCGATACCTTCGCTTTCGACGACGGGCTGGGCCTGGACCGCCTGTTCGTGGACGTGCCCGGCGAGGTGCGGGACCTGCCGGTCATCGAGGACATCGATTTCTCGGCCCTGCAGTCGCGGTCCGGGTCTTCCGCGGGTGCTGCGCCTGCGGCCCCGGAGGCCGTCGAGGCCGACCTGCCCGCGCTGGAGGGATTGCCGGAAGTCCCGGCCTGGCCGGCCCAGCCGCAGTCCGAAGAGGCTGCCCTGCCCGAGGGCGAACCGGCGCAAGCGGCTGTCGAGCCGGTCGCCGAGGAGCTGCCCCCGGAACCGGAGGCCCAAGTCCCGGCACCGCTCCCTGCAGAAGACGCAGATGCCGGCCCGGGCATGCCGGACGAACTGGTCCGGGTCATCGGACCGCTGCAGATCGGCATCAAGCTCTACAACGTCTACCTGAACGAAGCCGACGAGTGGTCGAGGCGGCTTGGCGTCTGCCTGTCCGAATGGGCGCTCGAGCGCCATGAGCCCCTGCCGTCGGACGCCGAGGCCCTGGCCCATTCCCTGGCGGGCAGCTCGGCCACGGTCGGTTTCGATGCCCTGTCGGGCATCGCCCGGGCGCTGGAGCATGCGCTGGAGGCTGTGGCGCAGCGCCAGCAGGACGGCAACCCGGCCACCGAGAAGCAGTCGCGCCTGTTCGTCGATGCCTCGGAGGAGATTCGCCGCCTGCTGCACCAGTTCGCCGCCGGTTTCTTCAAGGAGCCGAGCCCCGAGCTGATGCAGGAACTGCACCGCGTCGTTCACGACCTGCCCGCCGAGTCGGCCGCGCAGGAGTCGCAAGCGGACTCGCCGGACATCGAAATCACCTCGCGCTGGGCAGCGCCGCCGCTGGAGGCGGAGGACGGCCAGCCGATGACGGACGGCGCCCAAGCGCCGGACCTGTCCCCGGCACCGGAGGAGGAACAGGCCGAGACGGTGTTCTCGCCGCCGCCGGGATTGCCCGAAACCGCCACCGACGGCCAGGTGCAGGACATCGATGACGACATCGATGTTTTCGACACCATCGACGCCGACCTGTTCCCGGTCTTTGCCGAGGAGGCGGCGGAGTTGCTGCCGCAGCTCGGCGGCGCCCTGCGCCAGTGGGTGGCGCGTCCGGACAATGTCAGCGCACGGGCCGAAGTGCTGCGCAACCTGCACACGCTCAAGGGCAGTGCCCGCCTGGCCGGTGCGTTGCGACTGGGCGAGATGGTCCACCGCATGGAAACCCAGGCCGAGCGTCTGGGCAGCGAGGTCCGCCGCAGTGCCGACATCGAGCCGCTGCAGCATGCCTTCGACGCCATCACGGCCCGCTTCGACAAGCTGCGACACGCCGATGTGACCTCGCAGGACGTGGTGCGCACCGCGGCTGAACTGATCCCCGCCGGCGCATCCTCCGGTGCACCCGTTTCCGAGGCGACCGCGGAGGACAGCGCGGCACCGGTGGCAGAGTCGGCACCCACCCCGGAGGCGCCCTTGTCGCTGCCCGCCCTGGCTGTGCCCACGCCGGCGGCGGTGCGGACCGGTGCGGCCGTGCGGGTGCGCCCCGAACTGCTGGATCGCCTCATGAACCAGACGGGTGAGGTCATGATCACCCGCTCGCGCATGGAGAACGAGCTTGTCACCCTGCGCGGCTCCCTCAAGGACCTGACCGGCAACCTGGAGCGGCTGCGCCAGCAGCTGCGCGATATCGAGCTTCAGGCAGAGACCCAGATGCAGTCTCGGCTGGCACAGGCCAAGGACGCCAACCAGTCGTTCGATCCGCTCGAGTTCGACCGTTTCACGCGGGTGCAGGAACTGACCCGGATGATGGCCGAGTCGGTCAACGACGTGGCCACGGTGCAGCGCAACCTGCAACGTGCGGTGGAGTCGACCGAGGACAGCCTGGTGGCCCAGGCGCGCCAGACGCGCGAATTGCAGCGCGACCTGCTGCGCACCCGCATGGTGGAGTTCGAGGGCATTGCCGAGCGGCTGTACCGGGTGGTGCGTCAGGCCTCCAAGGAAACGGGCAAGCAGGTCCGCCTGGACATCGTGGGCGGCAACATCGAAATGGACCGGGGCGTGCTGGACCGCATGACCGGCGCTTTCGAACACGTGCTGCGCAACTGTGTGGTGCACGGCATCGAGGCCCCCGAGCAGCGGCAGGCCGCCGGCAAGCCGCCGGAGGGCCGTATCGAGGTCCGGCTGACCCAGGAGCTCAACGACGTGGCCGTGGTCTTCAGCGACGACGGTGCCGGTCTGGATCTGGCCCGCCTGCGGGACAGGGCTCAGGCACTGGGCGTTGTCACACCCGGCGCCGTGCTCAGCGACGACGAAGCTGCCCAGCTGATCTTCACCCCGGGCCTGAGCACCGCCAGCGAGGTGTCCGCTCTGGCCGGACGCGGCGTCGGCATGGACGTGGTGCGCAGTGACGTGGTGGCGCTGGGCGGTCGGATCGTGACCCATTCCCGGCCGGGTCACGGAACCAGTTTCGAGCTGATGCTGCCGCTGACCACGGCGGTCACCCAGGTGGTGATGCTGCGTGCCGGCGAGCTGACCTGGGGCGTGCCTTCCAACCTGGTCGAGATCGTGCGGCGGGTGGGCGCTTCCGATCTGGCGCAGGCCTACGCCACGGGCAGGCTCAGGGAGGGCGACGAGGAGCTGCCCTTCTACTGGGCGGGGGCGCTGCTGCAGTCGACGGCCCAGTCCCAGGAGATGCAGCACCGCACCTTGCCGGTGGTGATCTTCCGCAGTGCGGCCCAGCGCGTGGCCATGCATGTGGACGAAGTGCTGGGCAACCAGGAAGTGGTGGTCAAGAACCTCGGGCCGCAGCTCTCGCGGCTGCCCGGACTGGCCGGCATCTCGATGCTGGCTTCGGGCGCCGTCGCCCTGATCTACAACCCGGTGGCCCTGGCCACCGTGTACGGCGCCCAGGTGGCCGGCTGGACCGCCGCCCAGCAGGTGTCCGCAGCGGTGGCGGGTGGCGGGGTCGAGGACGTCGCTTCCGGGGTGGTTTCCGCCGTGCCGCTGATCCTGGTGGTGGACGACTCGATCACGGTGCGCCGTGTGACGCAGCGCCTGCTGCAGCGCGAGGGCTACCGTGTCTCGCTGGCCGCCGACGGCCTGCAGGCGCTCGAGCGGCTGCAGCAGGAGCGGCCCACGGTGGTCCTGTCGGACATCGAGATGCCGCGCATGGACGGCTTCGACCTGGTGCGCAACATCCGCGCCGATGTCCGCCTGGCCGACCTGCCGGTGATCATGATCACCTCGCGCATCGCCGAAAAGCACCGCGAGCATGCGCGCGAACTGGGTGTGAACCACTACCTGGGCAAGCCCTATTCGGAAGAGGAGCTGCTGGCCCTGATCGCGCACTACGCCCAGGTGGCCGCCGAGGCCTGAGACGCCTGGCAGTCGCCGCTAGCCCCGCCTGGGAAGGGTCGACGGTTTCTTGACCACCGCGTAACGGGCCAGCGTCTGTTCGCGGGCCAGCGCGTGGTCCACCACGGGCTTCGGGTAATCGCGACCGAGCCGCAGGCCGCAGGCCTCCAGTTCCACCTCGCTGGCCTGCCAGGGGGCATGCAGGACCGCATCCGGAAGGCCGGCCAGTGCGGGCAGGTAGCGCCGGATGAAGCGCCCCTGCGGGTCGAACTTCTCGCTCTGCGTGACCGGGTTGAAGATGCGGAACCAGGGTTGCGCGTCGCAGCCGGTCGATGCGGCCCACTGCCAGCCGCCATTGTTCGATGCCAGGTCGTAGTCGATCAGGTGGTCCGCGAAGTAGGCTTCGCCCCAGCGCCAGTCCACCCCCAGGTCCTTGACCAGAAAGCTGGCCGCGACCATGCGCAGCCGGTTGTGCATGTAGCCGGTCTGGTTGATCTGGGCCATGGCCGCGTCGACCAGCGGATAGCCGGTTCGTCCTTCGCACCAGGCTTCGAAGAGCTGCCTGCCGTGCCGGCTGTGGTCGAAGCGGATCTGGTCGTACTCGGGCTTGAAGCTTCGTTCGGTGACATGCGGAAAATTGGCCAGGATCTGGTGGTAGAAGTCGCGCCAGACGAGTTCCGACAACCAGGTGCTGGCCCCCTGCATGCCCTGCAGGTGCATGCGCCAGGCCACCGAGGCCACCTCGCGAACCGACAGGGTGCCGAAACGCAGGTGGACGCTGAGGTAGCTCGGTCCCTTGACGGCCGGGAAGTCGCGGGTTTCGTGGTAGCGGTCGATGCGCTCGACAAAGTCCTCGAACAGGCGCCGGGCGCCCCGGCTGCCCGTGGGCATGGGCAGCGCCGACAGGTTGGTGGGTTCGAAGTCGATGTCGGACAGGCGCGGCACCGGGGTGTTCCATTCGCCGCCGGGCGGGCCCGGCAGCGGCGCCAGACGGGAGGCCAGGGGTTCGATCGGCCAGGCCGCCAGGTCTTCGGGCCTGAGCTTGCGAAGCCAGGCGTTCTTGTAGGGCGTGAAGACGCCGAACGCACCTGCGGCCTGGGTCAGCAGTTCGCGGCGCTCGAACACCACATGGTCCTTGAAGCCGTGGAACATGATGCCGGCATGGGCCAGCGAGCCCAGCACCTGGGCATCGCGGGCCTTGGCGGCGGGCTCGTCGTCGTGGTTGGCAAAAACCGCCTGCACGCCGAGCCGGGCTGCCACGGCCGGGATCTCGTCACGCGCGCGGGCATGCCGGACGATCAGGCCGGTCCCGGAGAGACCGTGGACCTGACCCAGGGACCGCAACTGGGCATCGAGGTCGACCAGCGACTCGCGGATGAACTCCACGCGGCGGTCGGCGGTCAGGCCGCGCGCCTGCAGCGGATCGAGGATCTCGGTGTCGAAAACGAAGATGCACCAGACCTGCCGGCAGGTGCGCAGGGCATGGTGCAGTGCCGCGTTGTCGGTGGCCCGCAAATCGCGGCGGAACCACATCAGGCCCTTGTCGTAGGTGTTCATGAGTGCCAGCCCCGGGGACGGTAGCGGAGCACAAGGCCGGACCGGGACGGCCCCTTAAAATGCCCGCATGTCTGCCGATTCTGCCCCCATCAACCTGACCAATCATTTCCTGATTGCGATGCCCGGGCTCAGCGGGGAGCTTTTTGGCCGCAGCGTGGTTTTCATGTGCGAGCACAGCGAGCAGGGTGCCCTGGGCCTGGTCATCAACAAGCCCGGTGACATCAACCTGGCCCAACTGTTCGAGAAGGTCGAGCTGACGCTGGGACGCCAGGAGCTGGCCGGGCAGCCGGTGTTCCAGGGCGGACCGGTCCAGACCGAGCGGGGTTTTGTCCTCCACGAGGCGGTGGACGCGGGCCAGGGCGAGTCGGTGTACGCGTCCTCCATGACGATTCCCGGTGGGCTGGAGATGACGACGTCCCGCGACGTGCTGGAGGCGATGTCATCCGGCGGAGGTCCTCGCAAGGTGTTCGTGACGCTCGGCTATGCCTCCTGGGGGCAGGGCCAGCTTGAATCGGAGATCACCGAAAACAGCTGGCTGACGGTGGCGGCCGATCACAGCCTGATCTTCGATGCCCCGGTGGAGGAGCGCTACGAGCGGGCGATGGCGCTGCTGGGCCTGCAACCCTGGATGCTCGCGCCGGACGCTGGCCATGGATGAAGCCTGTCCGGCCGGCTGCCACACATTCCTGGCCTTCGACTACGGGCGCCGGCGCACCGGTGTGGCCAGTGGCAACCGACTGACCCGCACCGCCACGCCGCGCGGCAGCATCCTTGCCGAGGGCGACGCCCGCTTTGCCCTGATTGCCGAGCGCCTGCGCGAGTGGCAGCCCGATGCGCTGGTGGTCGGGGTGCCTTTCCATCCGGACGGAGCCGAGCATGAGAACACACGCCTGGCGCGCCGGTTCGCGCGCCAGCTGCGTGGCCGCTTCGGTCTGCCGGTGTTCGAGGTCGATGAACGCTACAGCACCACCGAGGCCCTGGCGCAGGGCGCCGCGGACGCCGATGCCGCCTCGGCCTGCATCATCCTGGAACAGTACCTGAGGAGCCTGCCTTGAGCACCCCCGTCTCCCCCCCCGACGCCGAGGCGCTGTACGCCCGGCTGCTGGATCTCACGCGCCAGTGGTTGTCCGGACAACCATCCCCGGTCCATCTGGTGGGCGTCGCCTCCGGCGGTGTCTGGCTGGCGCGCCGCCTGCAGCATGACCTCGGACTGGCCGGTGAGGCGGGCGTCGTCTCCTCGTCCCTGCACCGTGACGACTTTGCCCAGCGGGGCCTGTCGATGAGCGCCCAGACCGCCCTGCCGTTCGAGGTCGACGGGGCACGGGTGCTGCTGGTCGACGACGTGCTCTACACCGGACGGACCCTGCGGGCCGTCATCAACGAGCTCTTCGACCATGGCCGGCCGGCCAGCGTCCAGCTGGCCGTGCTGGCCGACCGGGGTGGCCGCGAGCTGCCGATCGAGGCGGCCATCTGTGCGGCCACGGTCGATGTTCCGGCCGGCCAGTCGCTGGAGCTGGTGCAGGACCCGGCCGGGAAACTGGCCTTCGTGCTGCAGGACAAGGGAGCCTGAACGTGACGCGAAACCCCCAGCTCAACCGCAACGGAGAGCTCATCCACCTGCTCTCGACCGAAGGCCTGTCCCGCGACATGCTGACCCACATCCTCGACACCGCGGCCAATTTCGTGGGTGTGAGCAGCCGCGAGGTCAAGAAGGTGCCCCTGCTGAGGGGCAAGAGCGTGTTCAACCTGTTCTTCGAGAACAGCACGCGGACCCGGACCACCTTCGACATCGCCGCCACGCGGCTGTCGGCCGACGTCTACACGCTGGACATCGCGCGCAGCTCCACCGCCAAAGGCGAGTCGCTGCTCGACACCATCGCCAACCTGTCGGCGATGGCGGCCGACATCTTCGTCGTGCGCCACAGCGAGTCGGGGGCGCCGTACCTGATCGCCCAGCATGTGGCGCCCCATGTGCATGTGGTCAATGCCGGCGACGGCCGCCATGCGCATCCGACCCAGGCCCTGCTGGACATGTACACCATCCGCCACTACAAGCAGGATTTCACCCGGCTGTCGGTGGCCATTGTCGGTGACGTCCTGCACTCGCGTGTCGCCCGCTCGGACATCCATGCGCTGACCACGCTGGGGGTGCCCGACCTGCGGGTGGTGGGGCCGCGCACCCTGGTGCCATCGGACCTGTCGCACATGGGCGTGCGGGTCTGTCACACGCTGGAAGAGGGCATTCGGGACTGCGACGTGGTCATCACCCTGCGCCTGCAGAACGAGCGCATGAGCGGGGCCCTGCTGCCGTCCAGCCAGGAGTACTTCAAGAGTTTCGGCCTGACGCCGCAGAGGCTGCGATGGGCCAAGCCCGATGCCATCGTCATGCACCCGGGGCCGATCAACCGGGGTGTCGAAATCGATTCGGCGGTGGTCGATGGTCCCCAGAGCGTCATCCTGCCGCAGGTGACCTTCGGCATTGCGGTGCGCATGGCGGTGCTGGGCATCGTGGCGGGCAACGAGGCATGAGCATGGCCCCCACGCTCCGCCGCTGCGCGGGTCGCGCCTTGCAGGCCGCGGTGGCGCCAGAGTCGCCACCTCTTCGTCCCGTCCCGGCCTGCGCAGGCAGGCCCGGAGCCGCGGTCCTCAGCCCCCCGAGGGGGCGCGCTTCGCCTTGGGGCGGCCCGGCGGCGAAGCCCGCGGCCCCCACGCTCCGCCGCTGCGCGGCCCCCGCGCTGCAATGCCACGGTGATGGCGTCACTCCCGCGTTCGCGGGAGTCCACGATTTCCAGGTGACTCCATGAAGATACTGATCCAGAACGGCCGCGTCATGGACCCGGCCACCGGGCGTGACGAGATGGCCGACGTGGCGGTGGCCGCCGGTCGCATCATCGCCATCGGACAGGTGGGCAGCGACTTCCACCCCAATCGGGTCATCGATGCGTCCGGCTGTGTGGTCGCGCCCGGCCTGGTCGACCTGGCGGTGCGCCTGCGCGAGCCGGGCCAGGAGCATGCCGGCATGCTCGAGAGCGAGATGAGTGCCGCTGTCGCCGGCGGTGTCACTTCGCTGGTGTGTCCGCCTGACACCGATCCGGTGCTCGATGAGCCGGGGCTGGTGGACATGCTCAAGTTCCGTGCCGAAAAACTCCACCTGGCCCGGGTCTTCCCGCTGGGTGCGCTGACCCGCGGTCTCCGGGGTGAGGTGCTCACCGAGATGGCCGAGCTCACCGAGTCGGGCTGCATCGGGTTCGGCCAGGCCGAGGTGCCGATCGTCAACACCCAGGTGCTGCAGCGCGCCCTGCAGTACGCGGCCACCTTCGGCTACACGGTCTGGCTGCGACCGCAGGACCACTGGCTGGGGCAGGGGGTGGCGGCCAGCGGTCCGCTGGCGACCCGGCTGGGCCTGTCCGGTGTGCCGGTATCGGCCGAGACCATCGCGCTGCACACGCTGTTCGAGCTGATGCGGTCGGTCTCGTCCAGGACCAGCCGGGCGCGGGTGCACCTGTGCCGCATCAGCAGCGCGGCCGGCCTCGAACTGGTGCGGCAGGCCAGGGCCGAAGGCCTGCCCGTGACCTGTGACGTCAGCGTGCACAACCTGCTCCTGACCGACATCGACATTGGCTACTACGACAGCCGCATGCGGCTGCAGCCGCCGGTGCGCCAGCAGCGCGACCGCGACGCCCTGCGCGCCGGACTGGCCGACGGCACCATCGACGCCCTGGTCTCCGACCACAACCCGGTGGCAGCCGATGCCAAGATCCTGCCTTTTGCCGAGGCCGAGCCCGGTGCGACCGCGCTGGAGCTCCTGCTGGGTCTGGCCCTGCGCTGGGCCCGGCAGGACGGCCTGGGGCTGATGCAGGCCCTGACGGTTCTCACGAGTGGCCCGCAGTCCGTGCTGGGCGGCAGCCTGGGTACCCTCCAGGCCAGTGTCGGGCGCCTGGCCGTGGGTGGCGTGGCGGACATCTGCGTCTTCAACCCGGACGAGCACTGGGTGGTGACGGAGCAGGCGTTGCGTAGCCAGGGCAAGCACACGCCGTTCGGGGGACAGGAGCTGCCGGCTCGGGTCCGTGCGACCCTGGTCGGCGGACAGCTGGCCCACCTGGCCGAACCGGCGAAGCCGCAGCCGGCTGCCCTGGCGTGAAGAACCTGCGCGCTGCCTGGCGTGCCTGGCGTGCCATCGTGCACGTGCTGTTCGGCCTGTGGATCATGCGCCGTGAGTTCCCGCGCATGACACACGCACAGCAGCGGCTCGTGGTGCGCGAATGGTCGCGACGGATGCTGGGCATCCTCGGGGTGGTGCTGGAGGTCAGGGGCGAGGTCCATGACCGGGGCCCCCTGCTCGTGGTGTCCAACCACATTTCCTGGCTGGACATCCTGGTGATGAATGCCTGCCAGCCGGCCCGCTTCGTCTCCAAGGCCGATGCCGGTCACTGGCCGGTCCTGGGTGCGCTGATCCGCGGCGCCGGCACCCTGTTCATCGAGCGGGAGAACCGGCGCGACGCGATGCGGGTGGTGCACCTGATGGCCGAGCGCCTGGTGGACCGGGACATCGTTGCGGTGTTCCCGGAAGGCACCACCGGTGACGGCCGTGGCGTGCTGCCCTTCCATGCCAACCTGCTGCAGGCGGCCATTTCCACCGGCGCGCCGGTTCTCCCGGTGGCCCTGGGCTACCGGGACCCGGCCGATCGCGCCATCAGCGATGCCCCGCTGTTCATCGGCGACACCACCCTGCTGTCGTCCATCTGGCGCACGTTGCGCGCGGACGGTGTTCTGGCCGTCGTGTGCCATGGACAGCCCCAGGAGGCGCAGGGCCGCGACCGGCGTGCCTGGGCGCGCGACCTGCAGCAGGTGGTGGCCGGGCTGGCGGCAGGGATCTGAAGCGCTTCAGCCCAGCCGGTAGGCTTTGGCGTCGGGGCGCTGCACGGCCCTGACGTACTCGGCCGTGAAGCCGGGAAACAGGGCGACGATCTTGCCTGAGTCCATGCGGTACCAGCTGCGGCACGCGGCCCAGACCGAGCCGCCCAGACGCTGCTGCAGCAAGCGGTTGTGATCGGCCATGACCTCGGGGCGCACCTCGATCCATTGCCGTCCCTCCTGCCGGACCCGCTGCATGCAGGCGATGGCGTGCCGCACCTCGGGTTCGATGTAGAGCAGGGTGGAGGTGTGGCCGGTGGCGGTGTTCGGGCCGAGCATCAGGAACAGGTTGGGGAACCCCGACACGCTGATGCCGTGGTAGGCCTGCGGACCATCGGCCCAGGCCCGGCGCAGCGTCTGCCCGTTCAGGCCGGTGACCTGCAGCGAAGAAAGCAGCCGAACCGTCTCGAAGCCGGTGGCGCACACCAGCACGTCCACCGGACGTTCGCGGCCGTCGGTGGTGACGATGCCGCGCGGCGTGATGCGTTCGATGCCCGTGGTGACCAGTTCCACGTGCGGGCGGGTGAGGGCCGGATAGAAGTCGTTGGAGTAGATGATGCGCTTGCAGCCCAGCGGGTAGGGCGGGGTGAGCGCCTCGCGCAGTGCGGGGTCGGGCACCTGCCTGGCCCTGTGGGCGGCCGCCGTCCGTAGCATGCCACGGCGAGCCAGCGTGCCTTCGTCGAAGCCGCGCCGTCCCCACTCCAGGATCTGTGTCCAGGCCCAGCGGGTGAGGGCAGCGTACGGCGGCAGGCGGGCCAGCAGACGGTCGAGCCGCCCGTAGCGCCGGTCCAGCCGGGGCAGCACCCAGTTGGCGGTGCGCTGGAACACGTGCAGCCGCGCCGCCTGCTGCGCGATGGGCGGCACAAGCTGGGAGGCGGTGGAGCCGGTGCCGATCACGGCCACCCGGCGTCCGGCGACCGGGATGCGGTGGTCCCAGCGCGCCGAGTGCAGGCGCTCGCCCGCGAAGCTGTCGAGCCCGGGGATGTCGGGCCAGCGCGGCTGGTTCAGCGGACCGGTGCTGCAGACGAAAAAGCGTGCGCGCAGCGTGTCGCCGCGCGCGGTGCGCAGGTGCCAGTGGCCCGTCGTGTCGTCAAAACGTGCCTCGGTCAGCTCGGCGCCCAGCCGGGTGCGTGCGCCCAGGTGGTGCCGGTCGGCCAGGGTCTGCACGTAGCGCTGGATTTCGGGTGCCGATGCGAAGCGCCGCGACCAGCGCGGGTTGGGCGCGAAGGAGAACGCGTACACAGGTGAAGGCACATCCACATGGGCGCCGGGGTAGGTGTTGTCCCACCAGGTGCCGCCCATGCCGGGCTGTTTCTCGAGGATGACCCAGTCCCGGATGCCGGCCCGGTTCAGGCCGATGCCCATGCAGACGCCGGACATGCCGCCGCCCATGATCACCACCTCGTGCTCGCTGTGGTGCGGCTGCGCCACAGCGTCCAGGCGCTGGCGGGTGAAGCGGTTCAGGCGTGCGATGGCCTCGTCGGCGCTGCGCAGCGCACCGCCGTGCAGCTGGAACACATGCCACCGGTCCTGCGTGATGTCGCAGCGGCTGTCGACGCCGGCAGCCAGCAAGGCCTCGTTCAGGGCCAGCGCCTGGCCATGCAGCATCTCGTCGGTGCCGGCCTGGATCAGCACCGGTGGCAGGCCGTGCAGGTCCGCCTTCAGGGGCGAGGTCATCCAGGCCCGTTCGTCCGGGCTGGTGCCCAGGTAGTGGGCCGCGCAGGCCTGCGCCCAGGCGGCGCTGAGCATGGCTTCGCCGGGCGGCTCTTGCGGTGCCACCTCGGGCGCCATGTCGGCCCAGGGTGACAGCAGCAGCAGCCCTGCCGGAGGCGGCTCGCCCGCTTCGCGCAGCGCCAGCGCCAGCGACAGGGCCAGCCCGCCACCGGCCGAGTCGCCGCCGACCATGACGGGACCCTGCGCGCGCAGCGCACGATAGGCCGCCAGCGCATCGTCCAGCGCAGCCGGAAAGCGGTGCTCGGGGGCGAGCCGGTAGTCGGCGGCGAACACCGGCACGCCCGTGCCCTGTGCCAGCCGGGCGGTCAGTGCGCGGTGGGTGGCCGGACTGCCCACGCAGTAGGCGCCCCCGTGCAGGTACAGCAGACTGCCGGGCCGCACCGGCTGCGCCTGGCCATGGCGCAGCCATTCGCCGGGCACGCCGCCCACCTGGTCCGCCGTGATGCGGACCGAGCGCGGAACCAGGGTGGTGCGCGAGAGCAGGCGCAGCCAGCGCCGCTGAAAGCCGATGGACCAGCGTGGAGAGAACACCGGCTTGAGCAGTGCGCGCAGGGTGGCGCGCAGCAAGGCCGCCAGCACCGCCTCTGCCCATCCCTTCGGACGGTAGGTCTCCATGGAAAGCTCCTGTGGTGAACGCTGGCGCGATGGTGCCACGGGAGGCCGGCCGCCGGGGTCAGCCCCTGGCGGCGCGGGCGCGCTGCAGCATCAGCTCGGTGTTGACCTTGCGGTCGGCGTTGACCTTGGCCACGCTCGGGCGCTCGCCGACCTTCTTCAGGTAGTCGCGCACCGGCAGGTCGGCCAGGTAATCGCGGCCGTAGACGATCTTGGTGGCCCCGGAGACCAGAGGCAGGTGGACGATGGCCGCGCAGTCGGCCAGGGTGAAGCTGTCGCCGGCGATGAAGGGAGCGAACTTCGCCAGCCTGGCGAAGGCGGCGATGTTCTTCTCCAGTTGCTGGCCGGTCTTTTCCTTGGCGGCGTCGCTGACCTTGCCGCCGAAGAAGGCCTCGGGGTAGAGATTGCGCGCGACCAGTTCCAGGTGCAGCTCCAGGTAGCGCAGCAGCTCTCGCACCTTGGCGGCCGCGAACGGGTCCGCTGGCAGCAGCGCAGGCTGCGGATACTTCGCCTCGATGTATTCCAGCATCACGGTCGACTCGCACAGCGTGCCGTCGTCGGTCCTGAGGTACGGCACCTTGCCCAGCGGACTGGCCGCCAGGTCGGTCTCGCCGACCCAGGCCAGTTCCTCCTCGAAGGGCACGCCCTTTTCGAGCAGGGCGAGCTTGACCTTGTTGTAGTAGTTGCTGGCGGCAAAACCGCAGAGGGTGAGCATCGAGGGTCTCCTGGGATTGAGGGGAAGGGGATCGATGGTAGGCCTTCGGCCTGCCTGGCCGCGTCGCACGGATGACGCCTGGCTGTTACACTGAAAACATGGATCGGATCCGTCTCCACCGTCGCTTGGCTGCCTGGCTGGCCATCGGCGCCCTGCTGCTGGCCGGGCTGCTGCCCGCGGCCGTGCAGGCAGCGGTGGGGGGGGCCGGGAAGGCCGGTTGGGTCGAGATCTGCAGTGCATCGGGCATGGTCTGGGTCAAGGCGGATGCAGGGCCCGACTCCCCGGAACACCCGGCCGAAGCCGCACAGCACTGTCCCTGGTGCAACCTGCATGGCGGTGGCGGCCTGCCTCCGGCCAACGCCGGCGCTGCCTTCCTGAATGCGGGGGCCGGCGCGGTTCCGGCTTTCGTCGCTCCCGCGCCGCGTCCGGCCCAGCCGCCGGCCACGCGCTCGCGCGCGCCCCCGTCCGCCGCCTGACATCCCCCCGACGTCCACGTCCGCCGTCCGGACGTGTCCCTGGTTCCGATGTTCAGGAGGCGTTGTGCCTCGCATTCCGCGCATTGACCGTTTGCCGGCCACCGGTCGGCGCCAGGCCCTGTCCTGGCTTGTCCTGCCCGCCGTTTCCGGCCTCCTGGCCGCCTGTGACCGCCTTCCCGGTGGGTCCTCCTCGCCTGCGTTCAAGGGCATCGACATCACCGGCGCGCCCTATGGCCGCGGCTTCACGCTGACCGACTTCAACGGCCGGGGGTGCACCCTGGCCGATTTCCGGGGCAAGGTGGTGATGCTGTACTTCGGGTTTGTCCAGTGTCCGGACGTCTGCCCGACCGCCCTCTCGCGTGCGGCGGCCGTCATGGAGCAGCTCGGTCCGCAGGCGGCCGAGGTTCAACTGCTCTTCGTCACGGTGGACCCCGAACGCGACACCCCGGAACTGCTGCGCGAGTACATGGCGGCCTTCGACCCGTCCTTCATGGCGCTCACCGGCAGCGAGGCGCAGATCCGTGCTGCAGCCGATGAGTTCAGGGTGTACTTCAAGAAGGTGC
Source organism: Burkholderiales bacterium (assembly GCA_006227825.1). GTDB lineage: Bacteria > Pseudomonadota > Gammaproteobacteria > Burkholderiales > Burkholderiaceae_C > Hydrogenophaga. The sequence goes on from SBFS01000292.1 coordinate 13,968, forward strand.
CGACCGGCAGCAGCTACACCATGGACCACACCGCCCTGACCTACCTGTTCGACCGCCAGGGCCGCATCCGCGTGGCCATGCGGCACGAACAGGGTGCCGGCGACTACGCCGCCGATATCCGCCTCCTGCTGGCCGAAGCGGCCGGCTGACCC
>SBFS01000225.1 GCA_006227825.1 Burkholderiales bacterium
ATCGCGGCCATCACCTTCACCAACAAGGCCGCGGCCGAGATGCGCGAGCGCGCCGGCCAACTGGTCGGGCGCGATGCCCGACAGGTGCTGATCTGCACCTTCCATGCGCTGGGCGTGCGCCTGCTGCGCGAGGACGGCCAGGTGCTGGGCCTCAAGCCGCAGTTCTCCATCCTGGACACCGACGACATCACCAGCCTGCTCAAGGACTGCGGCGGCACCACCGACGCCAACACCGCGCGCGCCTGGCAATGGACCATCAGCGCCTGGAAAGGCGCCGGCCTGACGGCCGAGGACGCCCTGCGGCAGGCGCGCGACGAGAACGAACGGGTGGCGGCCACCATCATGGCCCGCTACGAGGAGCGCCTGACGGCCTACCAGAGCGTCGACTTCGACGACCTGATCCGGCTGCCGCTGCGGCTGCTGGGGCAGCACGAGGCGGTGCGCGAGAAATGGCAGAAAAAGCTCGGTCATGTGCTGGTGGACGAATACCAGGACACCAACGCCACCCAGTACGAGCTGCTCAAGCTGCTGGTGGGCGAGCGCGCGCGCTTCACCGCGGTGGGCGATGACGACCAGAGCATCTACGGCTGGCGTGGCGCCACGCTGGACAACCTCAAGCGGCTGCCGGTGGACTTTCCGCAGCTCAAGGTCATCAAGCTGGAGCAGAACTACCGCTCCACCGGTGCCATCCTGCGCGCGGCCAACAACGTCATCGGCCCCAACCCCAAGCTGTTCCCCAAGACGCTGTGGAGCGACCTGGGCGAGGGCGAGCCGGTGCGGGTGGTCGACGCCGACAACGAGGAGCACGAGGCCGAGCGCGCGGTGGCGCGCATCCAGAGCCTGCGCGCCAGCAGCCCGCACAAGGAGTGGCGCGACTTCGCCATCCTCTACCGCGCCAACCACATGGCGCGCGCCTTCGAGCAGGCGCTGCGCCGCGCCAGCATCCCCTACAAGGTCTCGGGCGGCCAGAGCTTCTTCGACAAGGCCGAAATCCGCGACCTGTGCGCCTGGCTGCGCCTGCTGGTCAACAACAACGACGACCCGGCCTTCCTGCGTGCGGCCACCACGCCCCGGCGCGGCATCGGCCACACCACGCTGCAGCAGCTGGGCACGTTCGCCACGCAATACAAGCTCAGCCTGTTCGAGGCCCTCTTCTCGCACTCGCTGCCCAGCGCGGTCAGCGCACGCGCCATCGGTTCGCTGCACGAGTTCGGCCGCCAGGTCAACGACCTGGAGTACCGCGCCCGCCACGCCGTCGGTCACGAGGCGGCGCACGCGTTCCTGCACGACTGGCTCAGGGACATCGGCTACCAGCAGCACCTGCACGACAGCGAGGACAACGAGAAGATCGCGGCCGCCCGCTGGGCCAACGTGACGGACTTCTGCGACTGGGTGGCCGGGCGCTGCGGCGGTCGCATCGAGGACGAGGCCGGCGTGCAGGTGCAAAGCGAGCGCAAGTCGCTCATGGAGGTGGTGCAGACCATCGCACTGATCTCCACGCTGTCCGAGCGCGAGCAGGACCAGAACGTGGTCACCCTGTCCACGCTGCACGCGTCCAAGGGGCTGGAATGGCCGCACGTGATCCTGGCCGGGGTCAACGAGGGGCTGCTGCCCTTCAAGCTCGACGAGGCCGACAGCGACCTGCCCGCCGCCGCCATCGCCGAGCGCCTGCAGGAAGAGCGGCGCCTGATGTACGTGGGCATCACCCGCGCCCGGCGCACCCTGGCCGTGAGCTGGCTCAAGCGGCGCAAGAAGGGGCGCGAGACGGTGGCGGGCCAGAAAAGCCGCTTCATCGACGAGATGGGCCTGGACCAGGCCACGGTGCGCGAAGACCCGCGCGAGAAGCTGCGCGCCCTGCGCGCCGAATTCGCCCAGCGGGCCAGCCAGGCCGCACCCGGTTGATTGCGGCACGACATGCGCCCCCCGCCGGGCCAAACGGGGCGAAAATGCCTGGAAAGAGGTGCAGAGCCATGAAGATCCTGATTGCAGTCGACGGCAGCCCATACACCAGGCGCGCACTGGCCTACCTGGCGGCTCATGACCAGTGGCTGGGAGCACACCACAGCTACACCGTGATCCATGTCACCGCCGGCCTTCCGCACCGGGCCGCGGCGTTCAAGGAGGCAGACTACGTCCGCGCACTCTACGAGGAAGATGCGCAGGCCGTCTTCAGGCCCATCCGGGCCTACTTCGCCATGGATGGGCTCAGGGCCAGGTTCGTCAGCCGCATCGGCCACCCGGCCCGGCACATTGCCAGGCTGGCGCAGCGAGGCGGATTCGACCTCGTCATCATGGGATCGCACGGACACGGTGCAACGGCCGGGCTTGTCCTGGGGTCCGTCAGCACCGAGGTGCTGGCCCGGTGTACGACGCCCGTGCTCGTCATCCGCTGAGAAGCGCATCGCGGCCCGCGCCCCAAGGCCGCCCGTTGCACCTGTCCCCATGAGCCAGCGACGCATTGCGGCCGATCATCTCCCCGTCACCGCCTGGACGGCAGGGCTGACCTCCGGGCAGGCGCAGGCACAGGAACGCGCACACGGCCTCAACGACATCCTTGCACCGTCAAAAGGCGGCTGGCTGGGCGTCGTGCGGGACACGGCGCGCGATCCGATGCTGTGGTTCCTGGTGGTCACCGCCGGACTGTTCTGGCTGCTCGGCGAAGTCCGTGAATCCCTGATCCTGCTCCTGGCCATGCTGCCGCTGCTGGGCATGGACGCCTACCTGCACCGGCGGACCATGGTCTCTTCGGCCGGGCTGGCGAGCCGCCTGGCCAGCAACGCGCGCGTGTGCCGCGACGGCCGCTGGCAGGAAGTGGCCTCGCGCGAGGTCGTCCCGGGCGACCTGGTGGAGGTCAGGCCCGGCGAATACTTTCCGGCCGACGGATTGCTGGTCTTCGGCGACGGGCTGCAGGCGGACGAGTCGACCCTGACAGGCGAGTCGCTCCCGGTCAGGAAGACGGCCCTCCAGGAGAGCCAGAGGCTGCCCGACATGGTTGACGAGGCCCAATGGGGCTCGGCCGGCACACGCCTGCTCACCGGGACTGCGCGCATGCGGGTTGTCTTCACGGGCGCCGAAAGCCGGTACGGGGAGATTGTCCGGACCGCCACCGAAGGCCGCCATGAGAGCACCCCTCTGCAGAAGGCCATCGGCGAACTGGTCGTCATGCTGCTGGTCGCGGCGCTCATGATGTGCGCGGTGCTGGCAGCCGTCCGGCTGTGGCAGGGGCACGGCTGGATCGATGCGCTGCTGAGCGCGGTGACACTGGCCGTGGCAGCCATCCCCGAAGAGTTCCCCGTGGTCTACACCTTCTTCCTGGGCGTTGGTGTCTTCCGGCTGGCCCGCCGGCATGCCCTGGTGCGCCGTGCGGTCGCGGTCGAGAACATCGGCCGCGTGACCTGCATCGTGTCCGACAAGACCGGCACCATCACGGCCGGTTCGCTCGTGCTGGCGAACCAGGTCGAGGCTGCAAGACCAGACCACCTCACGCTGCTGCAGGTGGCCGCCTGCGCGGCGCGCCAGGACAGCGGCGACCCCCTGGACCAGGCTCTGCATGAGGCGGCCGGCCCCCTGCCGGCCGCCAGCCGCCAGGCCGACTTCCCGTTCACCGAGGCCCGGCGCCGTGAGACCTCGCTGTGGGTCGATGCCGGCGGCCGCCGGTTCGCCTGCACCAAGGGCGCCCCCGAAACCATTCTGGCGGTCTGCGGCTTGTCCGGACATGACAGGTCAGAGTGGCTTGCCAGGGTGGACGAGCATGCCAGTTCAGGGCACAAGGTGATCGCTTGCGCCTGGACCGGGCTGTCGGCCAGCGCGCCCCTGGATCGCGAGCCAGATCATGGCTTCAGGTTTGCGGGCCTGCTGACCTTCGTGGACCCGGTGCGCGAGGGCGTCAGTGAGGCTGTGGCCGATTGCCGTGCCGCCGGCATGCGCGTCATCATGGTCACCGGCGATCATCCGGCCACGGCCGCTGCCGTTGCGCGTGCGATCGGGCTCGGCGGAGACAGCCCGAGAACCGTGGTCCTCGAAGCGGAGGACGATCCGCAGGCATGCCTGAACACGGAGGGCGGACCGCACGTGGTGGCACGGGCCACGCCCGCCCAGAAGCTGGCACTGGTGCAGGCACTGCAGTCCCAGGGCGAGCTCGTCGCGGTCACCGGTGACGGCGTCAACGATGTGCCCGCGCTGCGCCAGGCCGACATCGGTGTCGCCATGGGCGCCCGTGGCACCCGCAGCGCGCGCGAGGTGGCACCGGTTGTCCTGCTTGACGACAACTTCAGGACCATTGTCGATGCGGTCGCCGAGGGTCGTCAGCTGTTCCTCAACCTCCGCATCGCATTCGCCTACCTCCTGCTCGTGCACCTGCCACTGGTGATCGGTGCCGCGGCCATTCCCCTGATGGGACTGCCGCTGCTGTTTCTGCCGATTCACATCGTCTGGCTCGAGCTGGTCATCCACCCGACCGCCATGATGGCCTTTCAGGACCTGCCGGCGGCCGGACCGATGGGGCGGGTCAGCCGCCATCCACGCACACGGTTTTTCCCGAACGATGTCTGGCTGGGCATCGGTCTCATCGGTGGTCTGCTGAGCGTGGCCATCATATGGAGCTACCTTCATGCGCTCGGCGCCGATCAGGACGTCGAGCACGCCCGGGCGATGGCCCTGGCCGTTCTGCTGGTGACCAGCGCCGGGATCACCGCAGGCCTGACCCGGCTGCGCAGGGCAGCCACCTTCTGGCTCGTCGCCGTCACGCTGCTGTCGACAGTCGCCTTCATCCAGACACCGTTCATCAGCCAGTTGCTGAACCTGCACCCGCTGCACGCCACCGACTGGATGCTTGTCCTCCTTGTCGGCGTCGCGGCTGCGGTGTTGACCCTCTGGCTGTCGGCACGCCTGACGCGTCGGACGGGTGGCTAGGAACGCATCCGGTCCGGATGTGTGCCCCAGGCATCGCGTGCGCGGGCGCTGTCATCGCGTTGACACGACCTGGTCACATGAAGGACACAGCCGGGCGCTAGCCTGACCCTTGTGTTCAACGCCCGCATCTCCGACATGAAAACCCCCTTCTTCCACCGCAGCCTGCTGGCTGCCGCCCTCGTTGCCGCCCTGGCCGCCTGCGGCGGTGGCGACGACCCCGCTCCCGTGACCCCGGTCGACACGACGCCAGAGGCGACGCTGGTGGGCCGCTATGCCTTCAACGTCGGCGAGGGCGTGTCGGAGATCGTCGCCTTCCACGCCGGCAGCGACTCGGTGTTCATCACCGTCGACACCGACACGGTGCCCAGCTCCTTCCAGCGCCTGAGCCTGCGCAACCTGGGCAGCACCCCCCTGGCCAACCC
>SBFS01000226.1 GCA_006227825.1 Burkholderiales bacterium
TACGTGCAGCGGCCCCGCCACATCGAGATCCAGGTCTTCGGTGACACCCACGGCAACTGTGTCTACCTCTTCGAGCGCGACTGCTCGGTGCAGCGGCGCCACCAGAAGGTGCTGGAGGAGGCGCCGGCCCCGGGCCTGACGCCCGGGCTGCGCCAGCAGATGGGTCTGGCGGCCGTTGCGGCCGCCAGGGCGGTGAACTACGTGGGCGCCGGCACGGTGGAGTTCATCGTCGAGCAGCCGGGCGGCTACGACCACCCCGAGCAGATGCGCTTCTACTTCATGGAAATGAACACCCGACTGCAGGTCGAGCACCCGGTGACCGAGGCCATCACCGGCCTGGACCTGGTCGAATGGCAGCTGCGCGTCGCCTCGGGCGAGCCGCTGCCGCTCAGGCAGGACGAGCTGAAGTTCCAGGGACATGCCATCGAGGCCCGCATCTGTGCCGAAAACCCGGACAAGCAGTTCCTCCCGGCCACTGGACGGCTGGACGTGTACCGCAAGCCGGAGCACGTGGGTTTCGAACGTGGCGCGGTGCGGTTCGACGACGGTGTGCGCGAGGGCGACGCCATCAGTCCCTTCTACGACTCGATGGTGGCCAAGCTCATCGTGCATGGTTCCACCCGCGCCGAGGCCCTGGCGAGGCTGGACGCGGCGCTGGCCCGCACACGCATCGTGGGCCTGGCCACCAATGTGCAGTTCCTGCGACATGTGGTGGCCAGCGAGTCTTTCGCCCAAGCCAAGCTCGACACGGCCCTGATCCCGCGCGAGTCGGCGGTCCTGTTCCGGCAGGACCGTGTCGGCCGCGAGCTGGCCGTGGCCGCGGCCGTGGCCCAGACGCTGGTGGCCGAGCGCAGCCGCGAGACCGCCGACCCGTTCTCGCGCACCGACGGCTGGCGCCCGTACGGCCTGACGCGCCGCCGCTTCGACTTCGAATACCAGGGTGATCCGGTCACGGCCTGGCTGACCTACGGCCGGGACGGCAGCCTCTCTCTGTCGATGGGCGAGGTATCGGGCCTGCTGGTGTGCCAGCCCCTGCCGGCGGACAGTGGCACGCGGGTGGACCTGCAGTTTGCCGGCCGTCGCCAGACCGTGCAGACCTGGCAGCGCGGCGAAACCGTGCATGTGTTCTGCGACCTGGGCGCCGCCGCCATCACCGAGCTGGACGTGCTGGCCCATGCCGGCGAGACGGCGGCCGAGGGCGGACGCCTGACCGCGCCGATGCCGGGCAAGGTTGTCTCGTTCGCGGTCAAGGCCGGTGATGCGGTCAGGAGGGGCCAGGCACTGGCGGTGATGGAGGCCATGAAGATGGAGCACACCATCGCCGCACCCGCCGACGGCACGGTGACCGAGCTGCTCTTCGCGCCCGGCGATCAGGTGGCCGAAGGGGCCGAACTGCTGAAGCTGCAGACAAGCTGAGGCCCGAACAGGCCAGGACAGGTAAGCTCGCGGCATGCGAATCGCCTTCTGTTGCACCGACACCCGGGCAGAACCCTGGCTGCAGGGTCTGGGCCAGGCCCTGCCTGGCGCAGTGGTCGAGGTCTGGCGGCCGGGTGCGCCGGCGGCCGACTACGCCGTGGTCTGGTCACCCCCCCAGCAGTTCCTGGACGAACAGCCCGGTCTGAAGGCGCTGTTCAACATCGGCGCCGGTGTCGATGCCCTGCTCAGGCTGAGGCTGCCCAAAGGCGCCAGGGTGGTGCGCCTGGACGATGCCGGCATGTCGGTGCAGATGGCCGAGTACGTCTGCCATGCGGTGATCCGGCACTTCCGCGAGTTCGACGGCTACGAAGCCGACATGCGCGCGGGTCGCTGGTCCTTTCGCAAGCCGCGCAGCCGGTCCGACTTTCCGGTGGGCGTCATGGGGCTGGGTGTGCTGGGAGCCCGGGTGGCCCGGGCGCTGTCGGTGTTCGAATTCCCGGTGCACGGCTGGAGCCGGACACCCCGCACGCTCGACGGTGTGCGCACCCACCACGGCCGGGCGGGCCTGCCGGATTTCCTGTCTTCGTGCCGTGTGCTGGTCAACCTGCTGCCGCTCACGCCCGATACCCGGGACATCCTCAACCGCGACACCCTGGGCCGGCTCATGCCCGGTGGCTACCTCGTCAACGTGGCGCGCGGCGCCCATCTGGTCGAGGAGGATCTGCTGGCCTTGCTCGACAGCGGCCACCTGGCCGGAGCGACGCTCGATGTCTTCCGCACCGAACCGCTGCCGGCCGACCACCCGTTCTGGCGACACCCGGCACTCACCCTCACTCCCCACACCTCCGCCCGCACCCTGCGCGACGAAAGCATTGCCCAGATCGCGGGCAAGATCCGCGCACTCGAGGACGGCCAGTCCATTGCCGGCCTGGTCGATCCGGTGCGGGGTTACTGAAGGCATCCGCAACATGAATCTCCCATCGAAAGTCCGCCTGATCGACGTCGGCCCGCGGGACGGCCTGCAGAACGAGAAGCAGCCGGTGCCAGCCGCGGTCAAGATCGAGCTCGTGCACCGCCTGCAGGCCGCCGGCCTCAGGGAGATCGAGGTCACCAGCTACGTGTCACCCAAGTGGGTGCCCCAGATGGCCGACAACCACGAGGTGATGCAGGGCATCAACCGCCAGCCCGGCGTGCGCTATTCGGTGCTCACGCCCAACCTCAAGGGCTACGAGGCAGCCGCGCTCGACAAGCCCGACGAGATCGTGGTCTTCGGCGCCGCCAGCGAGGCCTTCAGCCAGAAGAACATCAACTGCTCCATCGCCGAAAGCATCGAGCGCTTTGCGCCGGTGGTGCAGGAGGCGCTGGCCGCCGGCATCGCGGTGCGCGGCGCCATGAGCTGCACCGTGGGCTGCCCCTACGAAGGCGAGATCGCACCCGGGCGGGTCGGTTACCTCGCGGGCCTCATGAAGGGCATCGGCGTGCAGCGGGTCGACGTGGCCGACACCATCGGTGTCGGCACGCCGAAGAAGGTGCAGGCCGCCATCGAGGCCACACTGGCGCATTACGACATCGACCACGTCAGCGGTCATTTCCACGACACCTACGGCCAGGCGCTGTCCAACACCCACGCCGCGCTGCAGATGGGGGTGTGGAACTTCCAGTCCTCCGTCGCGGGACTTGGCGGCTGTCCCTATGCGAAGGGGGCGACGGGCAACGTGGCCACCGAGGATGTGGTCTACCTGATGCATGGCCTGGACATCGACACCGGCATCGACCTGGACCGGCTGGTGGATGCCGGGGCCTTCATCAGCCAGCATCTGGGACGACCCAGCGGGTCGCGCGTGGCGCGTGCCCTGCTGGCCAAGAGAAGCCACTGACATGGATCTCAACGTCTGGCTTGCCTTCCTGGCCGCCTGCTGGGTGATCGCGGTTTCGCCCGGATCGGGCGCCGTGCTGGCCATGACCCACGGCCTGGCCTACGGTGTGCGCGGGGCCGGTGCCACCATCCTGGGGCTGGAGGCCGGCGTGGCGGTCATCCTGCTGGTGGCGGGCGCGGGCGTCGGCGCCCTGCTGCTGGCCTCGGCCACCGCCTTCACCGTCGTCAAGGTGACGGGCGCGGCCTACCTGATCTGGCTCGGCTGGCGCCAGTGGGTGGCGCCGGTGACCGCGGGCGAAGCCCCGGCCCGGGCCTCGACCCCGGCCGGGGCAGGCGCAACGCAGGGCCGCGGGAGCGGGGTCTGGCCGCCGGCGCGCCAGCGCTTCATGCTCGGGTTCCTCACCAACGTGACCAACCCCAAAGGCATCGTGTTCATGGTCGCGGTGCTGCCCCAGTTCATCGATCCGCAGAGGTCCCTGTGGTGGCAGCTGCCCTTGATGCTGGTGACGGCGGTGGCCGTCGACCTGGTCGTGATGCACGGCTATGCATGGCTGGCCTCGCGTGCCCAGCGCTGGCTGGCCTCGGCGCGTGCCCGGCGGGCGCAGAACCGCGTCTTCGGCGGCGTCCTGATGGCCATGGGTGCCAGCCTGTTCATGGTCAGGCGGGCGGCGGCCTGACCCGCGGCCGGACAGGGTCGGCGCGGTCCCGCTAACATCGCGGCATGAACGCCATCACCGCAGAGACGCAGGATGTGCCCGCTGCCGTGCGCCGCGTGGTCGACACGCTGGCCGCCATGGGCCACCCGCACCACCCGGTCATGCTCGATGACGCCGCCCGGACCGCCCAGCAGGCGGCCGACGCGCTGGGCGTGGCCCTGGGACAGATCGCCAAGAGCATCATCTTCCGCCGCAAGAGCGACGATGCGGCCGTGCTGGTGGTCACCTCGGGCGACCTGCGGGTGGACGAAAAAAAGGTGCAGGCCCTGGTCTGTGCCGACGGCGCCAAGCTCGGCCGCGCCGACGCCGACTTCGTGAAGGCCGCCACCGGCTTCTCGATCGGTGGTGTCTCGCCCGTGGGGCATCTGCGGCCGCCGGTGACGCTGATCGACGAGCAGCTTTTCCGCTTCGGGGTCATCTGGGCCGCGGCCGGACACCCGCATGCGGTGTTCCGCCTGGCGCCGGGCGAACTGCGCGAGCTCACGGGGGCGCCTGTGGCCGACGTGACGCTGGGGTCATGAGAGCGGCGGGACCGGTCAGCCTGGCCGAGGCACGGCGCCGGCATGCCGGCCCGGGCGTCCCCTCGCCCTGTGTCTCGGTCTGCCAGATGGACCCGGACAGCGGCCTGTGCCAGGGCTGCTGGCGCACGCTGGACGAGATCGCCGGCTGGAGCACGCTGTCCGACGAAGACCGGTTGCGGGTCTGGCAGCGCATCGAGCAGCGGCAGCCGCCGCAGGGCAGGCCGGCATGAGCGCGGACACGGCACGCCTGCACGAAATCGAGTTCTGGTACGACCCGATCTCCCCCTACGCCTATCTGGCCTTCGAGTGCCTGCCGCAGGCGCTCATGGGTCTGAGCGTGCAGGTGCGCTACCGCCCGGTGCTGTTTGCCGGCCTGCTCAGGGCGCACGGGCAACTGGGCCCGGCGGAAATCCCGGGCAAGCGTGACTGGACCTACCGGCAGGTGCTCTGGCTGGCACAGCGGCACGGTATTGATCTGGAGCTGCCGTTGGCGCATCCCTTCAACCCGCTGCCCCTGCTTCGGCTGGGTCTGGCCACGGCCACCGAAGACATGCCAGGCGAGACCAGCCGTTATGTGACGGAGACACTGTTTCGCCATGTGTGGCGGGGCGGTGCCGATGCGGTGGCGCCAGAGCGCCTGGCCGCCCTGCAGGCGCATCTGGCGGACCACATGGTCCGGTGCGGCAGGCCATGGCCGCAGCCGGACTGGCCCCAGCATGAGGTGGTCAAGCAGCGCCTGCGCGCCAACACCGACGCCGCGCAGGCCGCGGGCCTGTTCGGCGTGCCCACGCTGGTGGCCGACGGCCGGGCCTTCTGGGGGCTGGACGCGCTGCCGATGCTGCGCGCCTGGCTCGACGGCGATGCCTGGTTCAGCCGGGGGGACTGGGAGGCTGCAGCCAGCCTGCCGGCCGGCATCTCCAGGGCCCGCTGAACAGGGACCAGGGACGCGCCGCTCAGCGCCCGGCCGGGGTGAAGTCCACCCGCTCGGCGATGAAGTTCGGCCTCGGCGCCAGGCCGCAAAACGGCTGTACCGGCGTGTTGTCCACGCTGTTGAACACCAGGAACACATTGCTGCGGGGCAGCGGGGTGATGTTGGAGCTGGAGCCGTGCATCACGTTGCATTCGAAGAAGGTGACGGAGCCCGCCAGGCCGACCGGGGCGGTGATGCCGAAGTCCTCCACCAGCTGGCCCAGGCTCACGTCATCGGGCACGCCGATGTCCTGCTGCCTGAGCGAGTCTCTGTAGTGGTTCTCGGGGGTGGCGCCGACGCAGCTCACAAACCGCTGGTGCGAGCCCGGGATGATCATCAGCGGGCCGTTGTACGGGGTGTTGGGCGTCAGCGCGATCGAGCAGCTCACCATCCGCATGGCAGGGATGCCGTCCTCCACGTGCCAGGTCTCGAAGTCCGAGTGCCAGTAGAACTCCTTGCCGCGGAAGCCACCCTTGTAGTTCACCCGCGACTGGTGGATGTAGACGTCGCCGCCCAGCAGCTGCCGGGCGATCGACACCAGCCGGGGGTGCTGGGCCAGCCGGCGCAGGACGTCGCTGCTGCGGTGCACCGCGAAGATGGAGCGCAACTCCCGGCTGCCCGGCTCGATGACGGCCTCGTCAGCGTCCTTGACGGTCTCGTCAGCGCGCAGCCGCTGCAGCTCGTCCAGGCAGGCCTGAACCTCGTCGGCCGACAGCAGGTCGTCGAAGTGCAGATAGCCGTGGTCGGTGTAGTAGTTGAGCTGGCTCTCGCTGAGCGGACCGCGTCCCGGCCTGCCCCACACCACGGGGTCCAGCCGGCGCGAGATGAGCACCTCGCTGCCGAAGCGGGAGGGGTAGCGGTCGTCGGCCCGGGGCCTGTGCAGCACGGGCGCCGCGACGGTGTCGTTCATGGTCATCATGGCGTTCTCCTTTCAGTCGGCAAGGGCGTAGGCGCCGGTCTCGTCGTGGACCTCCCGGCCGGTCAGCGGCGGGTTGAAGACGCACACCATGCGCATGTGTGTGCCCCTGTTGGCGCGCAGGATGTGCCGGTCGTGCCGGTTGAGCGCGTAGATCGTGCCCGGCCTGATGGCATGGGTCTGGCCGGTGGCCAGATCGGTGATCTCGCCTTCGCCTTCGATGCAGTAGACGGTCTCCAGATGGTTCCTGTACTCCATGGTCAGCTCGGCCCCGGGCTTGATGATGGTGTCGTTGACCGAGTAGCCCATGCCGGCATCCTTGTAGATCAGGCGGCGGCTGTTCCAGCCTTCGGTGTCGACGTCGGCGTCGGTGCCCAGGACGTCCTCGAGGTGTTTGACGATCATTTCGTGTCCTTTCCGTGTCGGGTTTCAGGCGGCCTGGCGCAGGTCCTGCCGCAGCGCGTCCTTCAGGCCGCTGCGCACGATGTCAAGGCCGTGCAGCAGCTCGTCGTCCTTGATCGTGAGGCTGGGCAGCAGCTTGAGCACCTGGTCGTTGATGCCGGCGGTCTCGATGACGAGTCCCCGCTTGAAGCAGGCCCGGGATACGCGGGTGGCCACCTCGGGGTCGGCAAAGTCGACGCCATAGATCAGGCCGCGGCCGCGCACGGTGGCCTCGACACCGGCCGAGCGCACCATCTGCTCCAGCGTCTGCGCGACGATGTCCTCCTTGCGGGCCACGCCCTCCTGCAGCAGGCTGTTCTCCCAGAAGCCGAGCGCCGCGGTGGCCGTGACGAAGGCGGGGCAGTGGCCACGGAAGGTGCCGTTGTGCTCTCCGGGAGCCCACTGGTCCAGGTCGGGGCGGATGAGCACCAGGGCCATCGGCAGGCCGTAGCCGGAGAGCGACTTCGACAGGGTGACGATGTCGGGCACGATGCCGGCTTCCTCGAAGCTGAAGAAACGTCCTGTGCGGCCGCATCCGACCTGGATGTCGTCGGCGATGAGCACGATGCCGTGCTGCTCGGTGATGCGGCGCAGCCGCTGCAGCCAGGCCTTGCCGGCCACGTTCACGCCACCCTCGGCCTGGACGGTTTCCAGGATGACCGCGGCGGGCACGTCCATGCCGCTGCCGTTGTCGGTCAGCATGGCCTCGAACAGGTCGAGCGTGTCCACATCGGCGCCCAGGTAGCCATCGAAGGGCATGGACGCGGCGTGGTTCAGGCTGACGCCCGCACCTGCGCGCTTGAAGCCGTTGCCGGTGACCGACAGCGAACCCAGCGTCATGCCGTGAAAGGCGTTGGTGAAACCCACCACCTGCTCGCGTCCGGTGACCTTGCGGGCCAGCTTGAGCGCCGCCTCGACGGCGTTCGTTCCGGTGGGGCCCGGAAACTGCAGCCGGTAATCCAGCCCGCGCGGCTTCAGGATCACGTCGTGGAAACGCCGAATGAAGGCCTCCTTGGCCTCGCTGTACATGTCCAGCGTGTGCGTGATGCCGTCGCGCATCAGGTAGGCCAGCAGCGCCTGCTTGATGCGGTCGGGGTTGTGGCCGTAGTTGAGGACGCCGGCGCCGCTGAAGAAGTCCAGGTATCGCTTGCCGGTGTTGTCGGTCATCCAGGCACCCTTGGCCGATGCGAAGACGGCCGGGAAGCTGCGGCAATAGCCGCGGACCTCGGATTCGTGCTGTTCGAAAATGTTCATGTGACCTCCTTGGGATGAAACGGCGAAGGGCCTGTGGCATGCGCCCAGGCCTGGCATCGGCGCTGCCGCGCCCTGGCCCCTCAGGTGGGCTCTGCCTTCGCGCGGGGAAACGGTCCGACCCGCAACAGGGGTTCGGCCGGGTGATCGACGGGGAACTGGTCCGCCGTGAAGTGGGGCTGCGACTCGCAGCGTGTGCCGCTGGCGCGCGCGAGGCTGTGGAACAGTGCCAGCGACGCCGTGTTGTCTTCGGCCACGGTCGCGGTGACCCACTGCCGGCCGGCGTTGGCGGGCAGGTTTTTCCAGGCCCGCAGCATGCGCAGGCCCAGGCCCTGCCCGCGGTGGCTGGGCAACACGCCGACCTGCCAGACGAAGGCGGCGTCGGGGTGGCGGGGCGGGTGAAAGCCGATGACCAGGCCGACCGCCCGGCTGCCTTCCTCTGCCACGAGACAGGTCTCACCGAACTCGGTCGCCCAGAGCAGGTAGAAGTAGGCCGAGTTCAGCTCCAGCGTGCCGGTCGCCTGCACCAGGCGCCAGAGGGCTGCCCCGTCGCCGGGGCGTGCTGGTCGGAATTGGATGGATGGGGAATGGGAAAGGTCGTTCCTGTCGGGAAGGGTCATGCCGTGGTTGTTTGTGGTGAAGCTGGCTTCGCGGGCGAAGCGACTTCGGTCGAGCCGTGCAGAACCTGGTTGCGACACCACGTCCCACAAGGTCGGCCCCGGCGTACGGGACCTACAAAAGAACTCAAGCGACCCTCTGGCCGTTGAACGAGAGCAGCGCTCTGGCGGACCGGGTCCTCCCTGGCTGCGAAGGCAGGGCAGCGCCCGCCTTCTTTTTTCAGTCTAGCGCATCGAACGCATCGGTGCAACCCGCCGCCGGCCTTGATGCGGCTCAAGGGCGATCCTGGCCGTGTGCGCTAGCATATGTTCACGATCCGTGACCAGTGCGGTTGCGGACTGCCATCATCACAGGAGACCGCCCATGTTCAAGAAGATCCTCGTCCCCACCGACGGTTCGGCCCTGGCCGCCAATGCGGCCCGTGCGGCGGCCGGCCTGGCCAAGACAGAGTCGGCCCAGGTGGTCGCCGTCTATGTGATCGACCCCTTCCCGTACATCGGCATCGGCGATGCGTCCGCTGTGGGGCTCCAGGCCTACCTGGCCGAGGCCAAGAGCGCCGCCGGGCAGGCGCTGGACGCGGTGGCGAAGGCCTGCGAGGCCGAGGGTGTGCCTTTTGCCGGCGACACCATCGAGCGCAACGTGGTCTATGAAGGCATCCTGGAAACCGCCGAGGCCGAGGGTTGCGACCTCATCGTCATGGGCTCCCATGGCCGCCAGGGCGTCAAGGCGCTGATTCTCGGCAGCGTGGCCCAGAAGATCCTGACCCACGCCAAGGTGCCGGTGCTGGTGGTCAAGAGCTGACCGCTCCTGTTCACCCGGCGGCCTGCCGGGGATCTGCAGGTGTCTCCGGGGGGTCGGCGCGGTCGCGGGTGCGCGCGGCATGCACAGAAGACGCAGGAAGCCACCCGGAAAATCGGCTGTCCGTAGAATCGTCGGCTTCCTGTCACGGAGCCTTGCATGGCCGCAGAACTGCCCTCACACCCCGTCGAGCCGGACGACCTGCAGGGTCCAGCCGGAGCGGACGGCGTGGAGCGGCCCGCCAGCGGTGTGATCCGCATCCGCGGCGCACGGCAGCACAACCTCAAGAACCTCGACCTGGACATCCGCACCGGCGAGCTCACCGTGGTCACCGGCCCCAGCGGGTCGGGCAAGTCCAGCCTCGTTTTCGACACCCTGTTCGCCGAAGGACAGCGTCGCTACGTCGAGACCTTCAGCGCCTATGCGCGCCAGTTCCTCGACCGCATGGACAAGCCGGCGGTCGACCGCGTGGAGGGGGTGCCTCCGGCGATCGCCATCGACCAGACCAACCCGGTGCGCTCCTCGCGTTCCACGGTCGGGACGATGACCGAGCTCAACGACCACCTCAAGCTGCTTTTCGCCCGAGGTGCCCGGCTGTTCGATCGCGAGACGGCGCTGCCGGTGCGGCACGACTCGCCGGAGTCGATCTTTGCCGAGTTGCAGCGGCGCTGTGCCGGGCAGGGTGATCCCCGGCTGGTGGTGACCTTTCCGGTCGAGCTGCCTGCGTCCACCTCGCCCGAGGAAGTCGCGCAATGGCTTTCGGCCAGCGGCTATACACGCGTGCAGGCCGAGCGCATCGTGCAGCGCGAAGTCAGAGACGAGGCGCCGGCCAAGGGCAAAAGGGCCAAGCCCGTGATCGAGGCGGTCAAGCTGCTCGATGTGGTGGCCGACCGCTTCCGCCTGGGCAACGCCGATCCCGCGCGGGTGATGGAGGCGATCGAGGCCGGGCTCAGGCGTGGCGCGGGCAAGCTCATGGTCTATGTGCTGAAGGAAGAGGGCGAGCCCGACATCTGGAGGTTCTCCACGGGCCTTCATTGTCCGGAAAGCGACATCCGCTACGCCGAGCCCACACCCTCGATGTTCTCCTTCAACTCGGCCGTCGGTGCCTGCGAGACCTGCCGCGGCTTCGGCCGGGTCATCGGGGTCGACTACGGCCTGGTGATTCCCGATGGCAGGCTCACCCTGCGCAACGGTGCCGTCAAGGTGTTCCAGACGCCGGCCTGGAAGGAATGCCAGGACGACCTGATGCGGCACGCCGAAACCGCCGGCATCCCGCGCGACACGCCATGGAACCGCCTGACCCCGGAACAGCAGCATTGGGTGAAGTCCGGCTCGCCCAACTGGAACGGCAAGTGGAACCAGCAGTGGTACGGCATCGCCCGCTTCTTCGACTACCTGGAGAGCAAGGCCTACAAGATGCACATCCGGGTGCTGCTGTCCAAGTACCGCAGCTACACCGAGTGCCCGGTCTGTGCCGGCGCGCGCCTCAAGGCGGACAGCCTGCTCTGGAGGATAGGCACCAGGGCGCAGGCCGATGCGGTGCTTGCGCCGGGCAGGCGCTTCCTGCCTGCGGGGTCCAGGTGGACACGAGCGCAGCTGGAGGCCTTGCCGGGCCTGTGCCTGCACGACCTGATGCTGATGCCGCTGTCCGATTTGCGGCGCTTCTTCACTGACCTGGCATCGGCACTGCCGGCCGATGGCAGCGACAGCGGCGAGCAGCAGGCGCTCAGGCTGCTGTTCGAGGAGATCAACACCCGCCTGCGCTACCTGTGCGAGGTCGGCATCGGCTACCTCACGCTGGACCGGCAGAGCCGCACCCTCAGCGGCGGCGAGGTGCAGCGCATCAACCTCACCACCGCGCTGGGCACCTCGCTGGTCAACACGCTGTTCGTGCTCGATGAGCCGAGCATCGGTCTGCATCCGCGCGACATGGCGCGCATCAACGACGCGATGCTGCGCCTGCGCGATGCGGGCAACACCCTGGTCGTGGTGGAGCACGACCCGGCCGTGATGCTCGCCGCCGACCGGCTGATCGACATGGGCCCCGGTCCGGGCGAGCGCGGCGGCCGGATCGTGTTCGACGGCACACCCGGGGACATCCGCAGCGCCGACACCCTGACCGGCGCCTACCTGGGAGCGCGCAAGCAGGTGGGCATGGGCTTCAAGCGCATGGTCACCGACAGCACGCCCCGGCTGATCCTGGAGGGCGCACGCGAGCACAACCTGCAGGACCTGTCGGTCGAATTTCCGTTGCAGCGCCTGACCGTGGTCACCGGCGTCTCGGGTTCCGGCAAGTCCACGCTGATCCAGGACGTGCTGGCGCCCGCGCTGCTGCGCCACTTCGGCAAGGCCACCGACGCGCCCGGCGCGCACGACCGCCTGCTGGGGGCCGACCATCTCGGGGATGTGGTGTACGTGGACCAGTCCCCGATCGGAAAGACGGCGCGATCCAACCCCGTCAGCTACGTCGGTGCCTGGGATGCCATCCGGTCGCTGTTTGCCGATGCGCCCCTGTCGCGCCAGCGCGGCTACACCCAGGCCAAGTTCAGTTTCAACAGCGGTGACGGCCGCTGCCCCAGTTGCGGCGGCTCGGGCTTCGAGCACGTGGAAATGCAGTTCCTCAGCGACGTCTATCTGCGCTGCCCGGACTGCGACGGCAGGCGCTACCGGCCCGAGGTGCTGGAGGTCCGGATCGAGCGGGGAGGCCGCATGCTCAGTGTGGCCGACGTGCTTGAGCTGACCGTCAGCGAGGCGGCGGGTCTTTTCGGGGGCGACCGCGACGTGATCCGTGCCCTGCAGCCCATCGTCGACGTCGGACTGGAGTACGTCCGCCTGGGCCAGCCGGTGCCGACGCTCTCAGGTGGCGAGGCCCAGCGCCTGAAGCTGGCCGGCTTCCTGGCCGAGGCCGCCAGGGGCTCGTCCGCCAGCCGCCAGCCGCTGGCCAGGAAGGGGACCCTGTTCCTCTTCGACGAGCCGACCACCGGCCTCCATTTCGATGACATCGCCAAGCTCATGCGCAGCCTGCGCCGCCTGCTGGAGGCCGGACACTCGCTGATCGTGATCGAGCACAACCTCGATGTGATCCGCAGCGCCGACTGGCTGATCGACCTCGGCCCCGAGGGCGGGACGGGAGGTGGCAGGGTGGTGGCCGAAGGCCCGCCCGAAGAGGTGCGCGAGCACGCGACCAGCCACACCGCCCGTGCGCTGCGCGACTATGCCGCGGCCATGGACCAGGTGCATGCGGTCGGCGAGGCACCGCCTCCGACCGGCCTGCAGCGGACCCACGCGAGCCCTGCCGGGCGCAGCGAGGCCATCCGCATCGTCAACGCCCGCGAGCACAACCTCAGGCACCTGAGCGTGGACATTCCACGCGGCCGGTTCAATGTCATTTCGGGGGTGAGCGGCTCGGGCAAGAGCACACTGGCCTTCGACATCCTGTTCAACGAAGGCCAGCGCCGCTACCTGGAAAGCCTCAACGCCTACGCGCGCAGCATCGTGCAGCCGGCGGGACGGCCGGAGGTGGATGCGGTCTATGGCATTCCCCCCACCGTGGCCATCGAGCAGCGCCTCTCGCGCGGCGGCCGCAAGTCCACCGTCGGCACGACCACCGAGGTCTGGCACTTCCTGCGCCTGCTCTACGTCAAGCTGGGCACGCAGCACTGCGTGCACGATGGCGCGGCGGTGATGCCGCAGAGTCCCGAGAGCATCGCCGCCACCATCCTGACCCGCTACCGCGGCCGGCATGTGGGCCTGCTGGCGCCGCTGGTGGTCAACCGCAAGGGGGTCTACACCGAGCTGGCCGACTGGGCCCGTCCGCGCGGCTACACCCATCTGCGCGTCGATGGCGAGTTCCTCCCCACCACCGGTTTCCCGCGCATCGACCGATTCCGGGAACACACGATCGAACTGCCGGTGGCCGACGGGGTGGTCGATCCGGCCAGCGAGGACTGGCTGCGCACCCAGCTGGTCCGGGCGCTGGAGCTGGGCAAGGGGACGGTGCACCTGCTGGCCGACCTCGACGGTCTGGCGATCGCGCTGGCCGAGGGCCGTTCGACGGCCGACCTGGGCAGGCTGGAGGTGTTCTCCACCACGCGCGCCTGTCCGGTCTGCGGCACCAGCTATCCGGAGCTGGACCCGCGCCTGTTTTCCTACAACAGCAAGCACGGCTGGTGCCCGGACTGCGTGGGCACCGGTGTCAGGCTCTCCCGCGAGCAGCGCAAGGCGCTGGACGATTCGGTGCGCGACGACAAGGAACGCGGGCGCGAACAGAGCTTTGCCGAGCCCGAGGTCGAAGACGTGGGCGTCGAGGTCTGTCCGGGCTGCGAAGGCACCCGGCTGAACGCCACGGCGCGCGCGGTGAAATTCAACGG
>SBFS01000113.1 GCA_006227825.1 Burkholderiales bacterium
GGCAACCGCCGCGCCCTGCGGGCCACCACCGTCGGCGGCGTCGACCTGCCCGAGGGTGCGCTCGTGACGCTGTGCATCGGCGCCGCCAACCGCGACCCCGCCGCCTTTGCCCAACCGGAGGTGTTCGACCTGCGCCGGGAAAGCAACAGGCACCTGGCCTTCGGCTTCGGCATCCACCAGTGCGCCGGACTGAGCCTGGCGCGGCTTGAAGGACGCATCGCCATCGGCCGCTTCCTGCAGCGTTTCCCCGATTACCGCCTGACGCAAGCCCCCGTACGGGGTGGACGGGCCCGCTTCAGGGGCTTCCTGTCGGCCCCGTTTGCGGTGCATCGCTGAGCGCCGCGGGCGCCAGGGGTCCGGCGCCTTGCTCCAGCGCCTGCGCCAGCGTCAGCACGCTCCAGCCGGAGGCCAGCCAGAATGCCTGTGTGCTGGACCTGCGGGCCAGCAGCAGCCGCTCGGCCAGCGGCGCCAGCGGTGTGGCGACCACATCGACAAGCAGCACGAAACGGCCGTCGACCTCGTCCAGGCGCCCGACCCAGTCCATCGCCACCAGGGTGCCCGTGGCCTCCTCGAGCTGCAGCGGGTCGACCCGCAGTCGCTGGGCCAGTTCGTCCAGGCTCAGGCCGCGCTGCTCGCCGGCGGCGCTGCGCCGCAGCTCACCCACCACCTCCAGGGCCAGCTGGAAGTTCCAGCCCGGGGTGTCGCCACGCCGGGCAATGCCCGAGAGCAGGCTGGGCAGATAGGCCGCCACCACCGCCCCCAGCAGCACGATCACCCAGGCCAGGTAGATCCAGACCAGCAGGATGGGCAGCGTGGCAAAGGTGCCGTAGACCACCGAATAGGTGGGCACCTCGGCCAGATACCACGCCAGCAGCTTCTTGCCCAGTTCAAAGCCCGTGGCCACGAAAAGGCCGCCCAGCAGTGCGTGCGGCCAGCGCACGAAGGTGTTGGGGACATAGCGGTAGAGGGCCGCCACGCCGGCGGTGACCACGCCGAACTGCAGCACCTGCAACAGGGCCTGGGTGGTGCCGCGGACCTCGTCGACCATGCCGCGGGAGGCGCCCAGCAGGAAGGTCGAGAAGGTCAGGCTCAGGGCCAGCGCGAGCGGTCCCAGGGTCAGCACCGCCCAGTACACCAGCACCCGCTGGGTCAGGCCGCGGCTGCGGCGCACCCGCCAGATGTCGTTGAGCTTGCGGTCGATCGTCAGGATCAGAGCCAGCGCCGTGACCAGGAACACCAGCGCGCCGGTCCAGCCCATCTGTCCGGCCTTGGAGGCGAACTGGGTCAGGTACTCCAGCACCGGCCGGGCGATGTTCTCCGGCACCATGCTGCGCACCAGCCAGTTCTGCAGGGTGTCCTGCAGGCGGTCGAACATGGGAAAGGCGCTGAACACCGCCAGCGCCACCGTGAACAGCGGCACCAGCGAGATCAGCGTGGTGAAGGTCAGGCTGCTGGCGGTCACGCCCAGGCGGTCTTCCCGGAAGCGCTCGCGCAGCGTCAGCGCCGTGTTGCGCCAGGGAAAATGCAGCAGGTCGCGCCAGAACTCCCTCATCAGGGTTTCCAGCGACCGCAGGCGATCTTCGAAGCTCATGCCGGTATCATCCCACGATCGGGTGCCCCGACGCCGCGCCGGCCCCCAGCCGGCCGGCCCGCGCCCCCTTCATGCCCGTTTTCCCGCCCATGACATCCCCCGCCCTTGCACCCACGGTGCCCGCCGTGCAGTTCACCCGGACCCTGGCGGTCGGCAGCCTGCTGGGGCTGATCGCCCTGGGCCTGGCCTGGGAGCTGTGGCTGGCACCTTTGAGGCCGGGCGGCTCGTGGCTCGTGCTCAAGGTGCTGCCCCTGACCCTGCCTCTGGCCGGCCTGCTCAAGAACCGCATGTACACCTACCGCTGGCTGAGCCTGCTGGTCTGGCTGTACTTCACCGAAGGTGTCGTGCGCGCCACCAGCGACAGCGGCCTGTCTGCGGTGCTGGCGGGCATCCAGGTGCTGCTGTGCGTGCTGCTGTTCGTGGCCTGCGCCCTGCACGTGCGCGTGCGCCTGAAGGCCGCCGGCAAGGAGGCCATCGCCGCCGATGCCGCGCGCCACGCGATGGAAAGCGGCGCGCCGGCCGACCCCACCCCGACACCCCGGCCATGAGCGCCGCACAGGCTCTGGCCCGGCTCTGCCCGCACCGGTCCACCGCCAGGAGAGCCCTGCGGTGACGGCGCTGCCCGGGCAACTGCGCGCCATCGTCGGCGAGGCACATGTCCTGACCCGCGACCAAGGCGACGACCTGTCGCCCTGGGAGCAGGACTGGCGCAAGCGCGCCCGCGGTCGCGCGCTGGCCGTGGTCCGCCCCGGCAGCGCCGGCGAAGTCGCCGCCGTGGTGCAGGCCTGCGCCGCCGCCGGGCATGGCATCGTGCCCCAGGGGGGCAACACCGGCCTGGTCGTCGGCTCGGTGCCGGACGACAGCGGCACGCAGGTGCTGCTCAGCCTCGCACGACTGAACCGGGTGCGCGAGATCGATGCGGCCAACCTGACCATGACGGCGGAGGCCGGCTGCGTGCTGCAGGCGGTGCAGGCGGCCGCGGACCGGGCCGGACTGCTTTTTCCCCTCTCGCTGGCTGCCGAGGGCAGTTGCACCATCGGCGGCAACCTGGCCACCAACGCCGGCGGCACCCAGGTGCTGCGGTACGGCAATGCGCGCGACCTGTGCCTGGGCCTGGAGGTCGTCACGGCCGCCGGCGACATCTGGCACGGCCTCGGCGGCCTGCGCAAGGACAACACCGGTTACGACCTGCGGGACCTGTTCGTCGGCAGCGAGGGCACCCTGGGCATCATCACCGCCGCCACGCTCAGGCTCCACCCCCGTCCGGCCTGCCGCCTCACCGCCTGGGCCGCCCTGCCTTCACTGGAAGCGGCGGTGGGCCTGCTGGGCCTGGCCCAGCGCCATCTGGGCGCCGACCTGACCGGCTTCGAGGTCATGGGCCGGTTTGCCCTGAGCCTGGTGGACCGGCACATGCCGCAACTGCGGGTTCCACTGTGGCAGCAGGCCCCTTTCTGCGTGTTGCTCGAAAACAGCGACAGCGAGTCCGAAGCCCATGCGCGCAGCCGGTTCGAGCGCCTGCTGGCCTCGGCCCTGGAGGATGGGCTGGTCAACGACGCCGTGGTGGCCGAGAGCCTGCAGCAGGCCCGCCAGCTCTGGCACATCCGCGAGAGCATCCCGCTGGCCCAGGCCGAGGAGGGCCTGAACATCAAGCACGACATCAGCCTGCCGGTCTCCCGCATACCGGCCTTCTGTGCCGAGACCGACGCCCTGCTCCAGCGCGAGATTCCCGGCGTGCGGCTGGTCAACTTCGGCCACCTGGGCGATGGCAACCTGCACTACAACGTGCAGGCCCCGGCGGGCGGCGACCCGGCCGCCTTCCTGCGCGAGCAGGAGGAACGCGTGAACACCCTGGTGTTCGACCAGGTCAGCCGGCACGGCGGCTCGATCAGCGCCGAGCACGGCATCGGCAGCCTCAAGGCCGGCACGCTGCCGCGCTACAAGGACCCGGTGGCCCTGGAGCTGATGCGCCGCATCAAGCAGGCGCTGGACCCGCAGGGCATCCTCAACCCGCACCGGGTGCTGCTGCCCTGAGGCGACTGCCCGAAGTCCTGGCAGCAGGCACAATCGCACCCACGGCACACACCCCGCTTCACAGTCCAAGATGAGCTCCCGACCCGTCAGATCCCAGTACGAAGACTTCATGCGCCACGTCTTTGAGCATGGCGTGCGCAAGGGCGACCGCACCGGCACCGGCACGCGCAGCGTGTTCGGCCACCAGATGCGTTTCGACCTCAACGAGGGCTTTCCGCTGGTGACGACCAAGAAGGTGTTCCTCAAGGCCATCATCGTGGAACTGCTGTGGTTCCTGCGCGGCGACTCGAACGTGAAGTGGCTGCAGGAACGCGGCTGCACCATCTGGGACGAATGGGCCCGCGAGGACGGCGACCTGGGACCGGTCTACGGCGTGCAGTGGCGCAACTGGCCCAAGCCCGGCGGCGGTCACATCGACCAGATCAGCGAGGTTGTCAGGCAACTCAGGACCAACCCGGACAGCCGCCGCATCATCGTCAGCGCCTGGAACGTGGCCGACCTCGACCAGATGGCGCTCATGCCCTGCCACGCCTTCTTCCAGTTCTACGTGGCGCCGGCCACCGAGCCCGGCGGCAAGGGCAGGCTGTCCTGCCAGCTCTACCAGCGCAGCGCCGACATCTTCCTGGGCGTGCCCTTCAACATCGCCAGCTACGCGCTGCTGACGCACATGCTGGCCCAGCAGTGCGACCTGGATGTGGGCGACTTCATCTGGACCGGCGGCGACTGCCACATCTACGACAACCACGTCGAGCAGGTGCAGACCCAGCTGGCACGCCAGCCCTACGCCTACCCGACGCTGAACATCAGGCGCAGGCCGGCTTCGATCTTCGACTACGAGTACGAGGACTTCGAGGTGGTCGGCTACGAGTGCCACCCGGCGATCAAGGCCCCCGTCGCCGTGTGATCGCCCGAGAGCCGTTCCTCCCGTGATCTCGCGCCGCCAGCTCTGGGCGCTGCTGGCCCTCACGCTCATGTGGGGGGTCAACTGGCCCATGATGAAACTCTCGCTGCAGGAGCTCTCTCCCCTGTATTTCCGCGCCAGCACCATGATGCTGGGTGGCCTGTGGCTGTTCGCCTATGTGTCGGCCAGGGGCGAACGCATGCGTCCGCAAGGGCGCGAATGGGGGGCCATCGTCTGGCTTGGCCTGCCCAACATCCTGGGCTGGCACACCTTGTCCATCTTCGGCGTGCAGGAGCTGGCCTCGGGCCGGGCCGCCATCCTGGGCTTCACCATGCCCATCTTCACCGTGCTGCTGGGCGCCGCCTTCTTCGGCGAGCGTATCACGCCCAGGGTGCGGCTGGCGGTGGTCTGCGCCCTGCTGGCGGTGGGCCTGCTGCTGTGGCACGAACTGCAGCGCCTCTCGGGCCGTCCGGCCGGTGTGGCCTGGATGCTGGGCGCCGCCGTCTGCTGGGCCCTGGGAACCCTCATGTTCCGCCGCGCCCACCTGACGCTCTCGCCGCTGGTGGTTACGGTGTGGATGCTGCTGCTGGGCAGCGTCGCCGTCTGGGTGCTGGCCATCGGCATCGAGCCGCTGCCGCAGCCGGGCCGCTTCAGCCTGCCCATGTGGCTGAGCCTGGCCTACGGCGTGTTCGTCAACTACGGCATTGCGCAACTGATCTGGTTCGGCATGGCGCGCGACCTGCCGCCGGCGACCAGCGCCATGAGCGTCATGGCCATTCCGCTG
>SBFS01000238.1 GCA_006227825.1 Burkholderiales bacterium
TCGCCCCCGCTGCCGGTCGACGTCACCCTGGGCAGCCGTTACTGGGTCGACCCCGACGGCACCGCCGACATCGACCGGGTGGCCAGGCTGCCGGCCGGCGAGTTTCGGACACTCGACCGGTTCCAGCCCTTCGACCTCGCGGGCAAGGCCCTGTGGATCCAGCCGGTGCTGCCTGACCTGCCCGGTGAACGGCGCTGGTACCTCGCCCTGAGCGCATCGGCCTTCGTCAACACGGCCACCCTCTACCAGCGCCATCCCGGGGGCCACTGGAGCAGCCAGCAGGCGGGTGACCACCGGCCGGTGGCGCAGTGGAGCCACCCCGACCAGACACCCGTGTTCGCGCTGACGGCCGGGGCCGGCACCCCGGTCTGGCTTCGCCTGGAGAACTCGCCGGCCCCGACCAGCCCCCGCCTGCAGCTGCTCGAGGAGAGGCAGCTGCAGGCCAAGCGCCACTGGACATACCTGATGGTGGGAGCCTACCTGGGCTTCGGGCTGCTGGTGCTGTTCCTGGGCGGGGTGCAATGGCGTCTCTACCGCGACCGTGCCTTCATGGCCTACTGCGTCTACGTCGGCTGCATGCTCGGCTTCCAGGTCTCGTTCACCGGCATCGGCGGCCTGTTCCTGTGGGACAGCAGCCCCGTCTGGAACGACCGGGCTCCCGCGCTGTTCATGCTGTGGCTGACCGCCTCGGGCATCTGGTTCGTGCGGGAGGCCTGCGCGCTGCAGCGCTACAGCGTGGGAGTCGACCGCGCGGTGCTGGCCTGGTGCGTGCTGGGACTGCTGTTTCCGGCGGCCTACTTTGCGATGCTCGACGCCCTGGCGTTCTCGCTGCTCAACCTCTACGGGCTGCTGTCGGTGCTGCTCAGTGCCGGCCTGTGCCTGTGGACCTGGCGCAAGGGCCAGGCCTATGCCGGCTGGCTCTTCCTGGGCTTCCTGCCGGTGCACCTGGCCTATCCGTTCCCGGCGCTGCGCAGCGCCGGCATGCTGCCCGACAGCTGGGCCACCCAGTATGCGCTGATGATCGGATCGGCGATCGAGATCCCCCTGCTGCTGTACATCCTGCATCGCCGGGCCAAGGAGTTCGGCGAGCACCGCACGCGCCTGCGGGCCCTGGAGAGCACCGACCCCCTGACCGGTCTGGCCCTGCTGCCGGTGCTCAAGCTTCGCCTGCGCGACGCCATCGGCCGTGCCCGCCGTGGACGGCACCGGGTCGGCCTGATGGTGGTGGATCTGGCCAATCACGCGGACATCTTCCGCGAGTTCGGACGCGAAGCCGCCGACAAGGCCATGGTGGTGGCGGCATCCCGCCTGTCCGAAGTGGTGCAGGATCTCGACACGGTCAGCCGCCTGGACGACACGCGCTTTGCCATCCTCGCAGAGGGCCCGCAACAGCCCGAAGACATCCGCCACCTGGCCCAGCATGTGGTGGCCAGAGGTCTGGAGACCGTGCCCGTGATCGGCCCGCTGGTCAGCCTGAAGATGCGCGTGGTCACGGCGCTGCCGCCCGATGGCGTGACCGACATGGGCGAAGAAGGACCGATCGACGAGACCGCCCTGCTGGACCGGCTGTCCCGGGTCCTGGACCGCAGCGCGGACGACCCGCGCCGGGTGGTGCAGCACCTGCCCCGGCAACCGCGCGGCGGCACCACCGACGGCCTGTCGGCACCACCGGCCCCTGCGCCCTGAACCGCCCGCTCAGCGCAGTTCGTATTCGAAGGTGCTGACCACGCGCAACCGCTTGGTGCGCGAGCGGCCGTCGTCGAAGTCGCTCCCGTCGTCGCCGCTGATGCGGATGACGCCCTGGTTGGCGCTGCGCAGCGGTCCGAGCCGGGCGCCCGCCTCGGCCGCGAACTTCTCGGCCTGCTCGCGTGCGTTGCGGGTGGCCTCGGCCAGCAGGGGTCCCTTGAGATCGTTGAAGCCGCGCAACTGGTAGCGAGGCCCGGCCATGCCGTTGTCGGTGCCGATCTGGATGCCGGCCTGGATCAGCGGATCGAGCGCCAGGGCCGCCTGCTCCACGGCGTCCACCCGGGCACTCTTGACCAGCACCTGGCCGGTGCCGTTGAAGCGCAGGGGCTGGTTGCCCTGCGCGTACTCCCTTGCATACAGGTCCTGCACCTGCAAGGGCCGGATCTCCAGCTCCTCCCCGGTGAAGCCGCGCTCGCGCAGAAAGGCCAGCACCCGCTCCCGGTCGGCCGAAAGGGCCTGCTGCACCGCGCCGAACTCGGGCCCGGCGCGCCGGAAACCCAGCACCCAGACCGCATGGTCGCTGTCCACGGCCTGCTCGGCCAGGCCCTTGATGGTCACCGACCGGTCGGCCATGCGGAAACGCTCCAGGCCGCCACCGACAAAAAAGCCGCCGGCGGCGATGCCGGCACCGATCACGAGGGCCATCAACAGGCGAAGCAGGCTGGACATGGTCATCTCCGGCGGAACACGCTGCCAGTGTAGGCCAAGGCCGCCGCGCAGTCGCTATGCTTGCGCCATGCCTGCGCAGCCTGCCCTGCAACGCCGCATCGCCCACCTCGACATGGACGCCTTCTTCGCGTCGGTCGAGCTGCTGCGCTACCCGCAGCTCAGGGGCCTGCCGATGGTGATCGGCGGCGGACGGCGGCGCGAGGACGAGATGTTCGCGCGCCTGCGGGCCGCCTACCCGGGCCGGGACTGGGGTCCCGAGACGCTCGACCGCATCCCGACGGACTTCTTCCCGCGCCTGAAAGACTACGTGGGCCGGGGCGTGGCCACCACCGCCACCTACGCGGCGCGCCAGTTCGGCGTCGGCTCGGCCATGGGCCTGATGAAGGCCGCCAGGCTGTGCCCGGACGCCATCCTGCTGCCGGTGGACTTCGACGAGGTCCGGCGCCTGTCGCGGCTTTTCAAGAACACCATCCGGGAGATCGCCCCGGTCCTGGAAGACCGGGGCGTGGACGAGGTCTACATCGACTTCACCGAGGTGCCCGGTGGCCAGCGAGAGGGCGGCCGCGTGCTGGCCCGCCTGATCCAGAAAAGCATCTTCCAGGCCACCGGCCTGACCTGCTCGATCGGTGTGGCACCGAACAAGCTGATCGCCAAGATGGCCAGCGAATTCAACAAGCCCAACGGCATCAGCATCGTCCTCCCTGAAGACCTGCAGACCCTGATCTGGCCGCTGCCGTGCCGCAAGATCAACGGCATCGGACCGAAGGCGGACGCCAGGCTCGCCGGCCATGGCATCCGGACCATCGGCGAACTGGCGGCACGCGAGCGCAGCTGGCTGGTCGCGCACTTCGGCAGGAGCTACGGCGCCTGGCTGCACGAGGCCGCCTGGGGCCGTGACGACCGGCCGGTGGAGACCGAGAGCGAGCCGGTGAGCATGAGCCGCGAGACCACCTTCGAGCGCGACCTGCATGCGGTGCGCGACCGGGCCGAGCTGGGCGCCATCTTCACCCGGCTGTGCGAGCAGGTCTCGGCCGACCTGCGGCGCAAGGGCTATGCAGGGCGGACCATCGGCATCAAGATCACCTACGACAACTTCGAGAAAGTCACGCGCGACATCACCATCGGCGAGGCCACCGACCACGCGGACGTGATCCGCCGCCATGCCGGACAGTGCCTCAGGCGGGTCGACCTCAGCCGCCGCTTGCGGCTGCTGGGGGTGCGCGTGGGCAAGCTGGTCAAGCCCGGGACAGAATCAGATGACGGCCGCCGCTACAGTGCGGCAGCGTCTGCCCCCCCGAGAACCGCAAGAGACAGGAGCCCCGATGACCACACCGACCTGCTTTTCCCTGAGCTTGGGTGACGACCACGTCGCCCATCTGGTGCTCAACCGGCCCGAGGCCATGAACACCATGCACCCGACCTTCTGGCGCGAGCTGGACGAACTGCTCACGCAGATCCACCACGAGGGCAAGGCCCGGGTCCTGGTCATCAGCAGCACCGGCAAGCACTTCTCGGCCGGCATGGCCCTCGAGACCTTTGCCGGCGCCATACAGATGGACGACCAGAGCCCCGAGGGGCGTGCGGCCATCTTCGACCTGCTGACCGACATGCAGGCCACTTTCACGAAGATAGAGAGCCTGCGCATCCCGGTGATCTTTGCCATCCAGGGCGGCTGCATCGGCGGGGCGGTGGACATGGTCACCTGCGGCTGCATCCGCTACGCCACGCAGGACGCGTTCTTCTGCATCCAGGAAATCAACATCGGCATGGTGGCCGACGTCGGTACGCTGCAGCGCCTGCCCAAGCTGGTGCCGCTGGCGGTCGTCAAGGAGCTGGCCTACACCGGACGGCGGCTGCCGGCACAACGCGCCCTGGGCTACGGCCTGGTCAACGAGGTGTTCGAGACCCCCGAGGCCATGCTGGCCGCCGCGCTGCAGTGCGCGAAAGAGATCGCCAGCAAGCCACCGATCGCCATCTGGGGCACCAAGCAGGCGGTCAACTACGCACGCGACCACAGCGTGGAGGACAGCCTGCGCCAGATGGGCTGGCTGCAGGGCGCCATCTGGAGCAACCGTCATGTGGGCGAATCGATCGCGGCCATGAAGGCCAGGCGGCCCGGCGACTTCCCGCCGCTGGCACCGCTGCAGACTTTCAACTCGCTGGGTTGAGGCCGGCCGGGCCGCGGTCCACCGGTGATGAGAAACTGCGGACATGAAGACTTTCCACAACCCGATGCACCAGCGGCATGCCGGCCGCCAGGAAATGTTCCGCGGCCGCCTGGTGCCCTGCCATGAGGTGCCCGACCGGCTCGATTTCGTGCTCGCCGAACTGCGGCGCCGCGCCCAGGGAGAGCTGCGGGTGCCATCCCTGGACGACACGCGCCTGGAAGCGGCCATCACCCGCGTGCACGATCCGGCCTATGTCCGCTTTCTGGCAGGCGCCTGGGACGAGTGGGTGGCCCTGGACCCGGCCAACGCCGGGCGGGACGCCCTGCCGTCGGTCTGGCCGCTGCCCGCGCGACACGGCTTTCGCACAGACCGCCTGCCGGAGAACTTCGCCGCCCGGCTCGGCCGCTTCAGCTTCGACTCGGGCTCGCCGCTGATGGCGGGCACCTGGGTGGCCGCCCGTGCGGGTGCTGCCTGCGCCATCGAGGCGGCGCAGGCGGTGCTGGCCGGCGACCGGGCTGCCTTTGCGCTGACCCGTCCGCCCGGCCACCATGCCGGACCGGACTACTTCGGCGGCTACTGCTTCCTGAACAACGCTGCCATCGCGGCGCAGGCCCTGCGTGACGGTGGCCACGACCGGGTGGCCGTGCTCGACATCGACTACCACCACGGCAACGGCACCCAGACCATCTTCTACGAGCGCGCCGATGTGCTGACCGTCTCCATCCACGGCGACCCGCGCACCGAATACCCGTTCTTCCTCGGCCATGCGGACGAAACCGGCGCAGGTGACGGCACCGGTGCCAACCTCAACCTGCCCCTGCCGCGCGGCACCGGCTTCGTGGACTGGTGCAAGGCGCTGGAGCGCGCCCTCGAGGCAGTGGACGGTTTCGGCGCGCAGGCGCTGGTGGTTCCCATGGGCCTGGACACCTTCGAAGGCGACCCCATCTCGGGCTTCCGGCTGCGCAGCGGGGACTACGAAACCGTGGGCCGCATGCTGGCGGCCGCGGGGCTGCCCACGGTGCTCACCTTCGAAGGAGGCTACGCGGTCGCCGAGGTCGGGACCAACGCGGTCAACCTGCTGGAAGGTTTCTGCCGCGCGGCCTGATCAGGCGGCGCGATGCTGGCTGGCCGGCCGGTCCTGTTCACCGGCGAACCGATCCCGGTGCCGGACCTGACCGCACCCGGCGGTCACTGCCGTGCGGTGCGGACGTTGGGCGGCGGCAACTGCGGGTGGCTGCTGCGCCAGGGATTGATGTCCAGCCCGCCACGACGGGTGTAGCGCGCGTAGACCATCAGCCGCGCCGGTTTGCAGCGGCTCATGATGTCCATGTAGATGCGTTCGACGCACTGCTCGTGGAACTCGTGGTGGCGGCGGAAGCTGACGATGTACCGCAGCAGTCCGGCCTGATCGATCTGCGGGCCCGCGTAGCGGATCTGCAGGCTGCCCCAGTCGGGCTGGCCGGTCACCAGGCAGTTGCTCTTGAGCAGGTGGCTGACCAGGGTTTCCTCCACCGGTTTCTCGCCGAACGCCGCGGTCAGCAACTCGGGCGCCGGGCTGTCGTGCGTGCATTCCACATCCAGGCGATCCAGGTTGAGGCCTTCGAGCTCCTGCACCGGCTCGCAGACGAACAGCTCGGGCAGCAGCAACCGGACCCCGGCCGACGAGCGCACCGGGCCCCCTTGCCAGATGGCCGCGCTGACGTCCTGGCGGATGCGCTCGCGCACCACATCGGCACTGTCAAACCGGGTGCCACTGAAGCTGTTGAGATACAGCTTGAATGACTTGCTCTCGACAATATGGGTGCTCTCGCAGGGCACCGTGATGTGGGCGATCGCGACCACCGGTTTCCCGCGCGGGTTGAGCCAGCTCAGCTCGAAAGCGGTCCACAGGTCGGCCCCCAGAAAGGGAACACTGCCGGTGACCCCGATCTCGAGCCGCTTGGGCTCGCGCGGCAACGGAAAGAGCAGCGACGGGTCGTAGCGGTCGACGAACCCGGTCGCCTTGCCCAGGGGGGAGAGCTCGGGCAGGTTGGAAGGCATGTTCTGTGGATGAAGGTTCAGGTGAACACCCGCTCGCGCAGCCATTTGGTGGCCACCCATTTCTCGCCACGGATCACCGGCGCACCACCGTGCAGGGTCCGCGTGGCCGGGTGCGGCCGGTCGTAGCTGAAGAACACCGCGTTGCCCTGCACCGGCGCGACCTCCAGGCCGACGTCGGGAAAGGTCGTGCCACCACCCTGCTGTGGCTGGTTCAGGTACATCACCACCGTCGCCACCCGCTGTCCGCCCCGCTT
This sequence comes from Burkholderiales bacterium, assembly GCA_006227825.1. GTDB lineage: Bacteria > Pseudomonadota > Gammaproteobacteria > Burkholderiales > Burkholderiaceae_C > Hydrogenophaga. Next base: position 6,878 of record SBFS01000238.1, read on the forward strand.
GAGGATGGTCGGGGTTCCCGGCTCGTCCGGGTCGAAGTAGTCGTAGTGCGGCTTGTATTCGGCGCCCGGCCGGTAGTGCAGCACCTGCAGGCCTTCGCCATGTTCGACCGGCCAGCACACCAGGCGTGCGATGCGCGCCTCGATGCGTGAAACCAGTTCGCTCTCGCCACGCTGGAAAAACATGCCCTGGCTGGTGCGGTCCGGATTGAACTCCTCGCCCCCCGTCTGCGTCTGCACCGTCAGGGAGCGTGCCATGCGCGGCCTGGCCGCCTCGATCAGCCCCTCGCACTCGTCGACGCTGAGCAGGCCGCCGAGCACGATCACCCGCGGGTTGCCCAGGGTGGCGATGACCTCCACCATGCGGTCACCGGCATCCAGGCAGGTGGGACCGCCCGTGAGGTCCGGCCCGGGCACCGGCACGGGCACCTGGGCCCGGGCCTGCTGCTGCAGGTGCCGCTCCAGCGTTTCCTCCAGCGCCCGGATCGCGACATCGGTCTGCCAGCCGGCAGCCCGCATGGCCTCCAGCACCGACTCGGGCGTGTGGCCCTCGCGCGCCTGCTCGATGATCCACTGTCTGAGCTCGGGTGTGATGGACTGGCTCATGCGATCGCTCCCGGACAAGTTCAGGCGGGTTTGCCCTCGCGCCGGAACACCAGGCGGTCGGCTTCCGATGCCGCCGGGGCGTAACGGTAGCCCTCGAGGTCAAAGCCCTTGAGTGCCTCCGGCGTCTCCAGACGGTGCTTCACGGCATAGCGCATCATCAGGCCTCGCGCCCGCTTGGCCATGAAACTGACGACCTTGTACCCCTGGCCCTTGCGCTCCTCGAACACGCAGGTGACCACGCGCGGCAGCAGGACCTTGCGGTCGACCGCCCTGAAATACTCCTCGCTGGCCAGGTTGACCACCACCGGCGTCTTCTGGCCCCGGACACGCGCATTCAGGTGCTCGGCGATCTGCGCGCCCCAGAACTGGTAGAGGTTGCTGCCGCGTTCCGTGGCGAGCCGGGTGCCCATCTCCAGCCGGTAGGGCTGCATGCGGTCCAGCGGCCGGAGCACGCCATAGAGACCACTGAGGATGCACAGGTGCTCCTGCAGCCACAGCAGATCGTCCTCGGGGAGGGAGCGGGCGTCGAGCCCACCGTACACATCACCGTCGAAAGCCAGAACAGCCTGCCGCGAGTTGTGCCCGGTGAACCTGTCCGACCAGGCCTGGTAGCGCGCGACATTGAGCCCGGCCAGCGTGTCCGACAGGTCCATCAGTTCGGCGATCTGCTGCGGCGACTTCTGGCGCAGAACGCCGACGAGTTCGGCCGCCTGCGGCACGAACACGGGACGGGAGTGGACCCCGGTCTGGACCGGGGTCTCGTAGTCGAGCGATTTGGCCGGAGAGAGAAGAAACAGCATGCCGGTGGAGCCGAAGGCGCGGAAAGACAGCGCCCGGTCATGGGTGGGTCGGAACTTCAGCCCGCATTATGGCCAAGCCGGCCTGCAAGCCCTCTGCGGCGCCGCGATCACCCGCCGATGCGCCGGCCCGCATGCGCAACAGGCCCGCAGCGGTCCGTCCACGCGGTCACCTGAGGTCGCCCGCCAGGCTGGCCAGCGTCTCGGGGCCGATCTGCACATGCGCGGGATAGTGGGTGTGGTCACATCCGAGCTTGGCCGCGGCACCCGCCTTGAGGGCGGCGATCATGGGGGGCGTGAACTCGAAGCGCACGAAGTGCACCGCACTGGTCTTCTCGTCGTTCTCGCGGTCCAGGTCCTCGTCCGCGATCGCGTACACGCGCTGGTAGCCCTCGACCTCGATGAACAGCCGGTCCTCGACACCGATCAGGCGTGCCAGTTCGCGCTTGCGCTCGTTGATGTCGGTGTACTCGATCATCATCGTCGCCTTCCAGTTCGTGCCATCCGGCACCAGCGGCGCATAGGCCTCGATCTCGTCCTGGATGCCTTCCTCCTCGAAGATCTTCTCGATGCGCAGCATCTCCTGGATCTGGTAGCGCATGGTCAGCTCGGATTCGAAGTTGAGCGTGATGTGCTCACCCAGGTGCACCGTGCGCAGCTTGCGGTGGGCGATGACCTCGCCCTTGTGCGCCTTGCGCCACTTGCTGTAGGCCTCCAGGGTCATGAGGCTCTCGGGGGTGATCTTGCCTGTCAGTTGCATGGTCGTGTCTCCGAACATAACGGTCACTTCAATCCATAGGCTTTGGCCACCAGGCTGATCGGGTGCTGCAGCTCGGGTGCGCCCAGGCCGTTGACCTCGAAGCCCTGGGCAATGTGGTGGCCGCCCAGCGGGCAGTCCGAGCTGATGTAGTCGGGCTTGCTGCCGTCCTTCATGGTGGCCATGGCCTTGAAGACCGGCTTGCCGATCTTCATGGCCGTCTGGTGCGAGCCCTTCTTGACCCCGTAGGTGCCGGCGTGGCCCGAGCAGCGCTCGATGGTGTTGACCTCGGTGCCCGGAATCATCCTGAGCATTTCCTCGGTCTTCTTGCCGATGTTCTGCACCCGGCCGTGGCAGGGCACCTGGTAGCTGATGTTGCCCAGCTTCTGCGGGAACTCGGTCTTGAGCAGACCGTCGCGCTTGCGCGCCATCAGGTATTCGAACGGGTCCCACATGGCCTCCTTGACGAGCTGGGTGTCGGCATCGTCCGGGAACATCAGCGGGATCTCCTGCTTGAACATCAGCGCGCAACTGGGCACGGCCGCCAGGATCGCATAGCCGTCACGGGCATACCTGGCCAGCACCGGGATGTTGGCCTCCTTGCTGGCCTGCACCGAATCCAGGTCACCGAGCTCGAGCTTGGGCATGCCGCAGCACTTTTCCTTCTCGACCAGGGTGTAGGGGATGCCGTTGTGCTCCAGCACCTTGAGCAGGTCCATGCCGATGCCGGGCTCGTTGTAGTTGATGTAGCAGGTCGAGAAGATGGCGACCTTGCCCGGCGTCTTCTCGCCGTCCACCACCTGGCTGGCCCGGGAGGCCGGAGCGGCCGAGCGGAACTTCTTCGTCGCCAGCTCGGGCAGCCACGCGTCCTTGTCGACGCCCAGCATGTTTTCCATCATGCCGCGGGCAAATTGGGTCTTGTTGACCGCATTGGCCACCTGCACCACGACCGGAATGCCGGCAAAGCTGCCATGCGTGTCGGTGGAAGCGAGGAACTGCTCGGCCTTGCCAACACCGCCCTTCCTGAACTTGATGGCCTTGGCACGCAGCATGGTGTGCGGGAAGTCCAGGTTCCACTCATGCGGCGGCGTGTACGGACACTTGGTCATGTAGCACAGGTCGCACATGTAGCACTGGTCGACCACCTTCCAGTAGTCCTCCTTCTTGACGCCATCGACCTCCATGGTCGGGCTCTCGTCGACCAGGTCGAACAGGGTGGGGAAGGAACCGCAGAGGCTGACACAGCGGCGGCAACCGTGGCAGATGTCGAAGATGCGCTCGAGTTCGACGAAACACTTCTCCTCGTCGTAGAAGTCGGGGTTCTTCCAGTCGAGCGGGTGGCGCGTCGGTGCCTCCAGGTTGCCTTCTCTGGCCATGCTGCACTCCTTGTCGTTGTCACGCTCTGCGGCGCGGTGGATCGTGGGTTGTCTCGGATGCTCTTGAAAACGCTGACACGCAGCGTTCTCAAAAACCCCCGAAAAATCAGGGGGCCCAAAGCCAGGGACACCGCGGAACCGGCTTCGCCGGGCCGCAGGTGTCGTCCCCCTTCCAGGGGGAAGCCGCGTCAGCGGCGCAGGGGGTCAATCCACCAGCTCGTTCAGGGCCTTCTGGTAGCGGTTGGCGTGCGAGCGCTCGGCCTTGGCCAGGGTCTCGAACCAGTCGGCGATCTCGTCGAAGCCCTCTTCGCGGGCGGTCTTGGCCATGCCCGGGTACATGTCGGTGTACTCGTGGGTCTCGCCGGCAACGGCCGACTCCAGGTTCTGGCGGGTGCTGCCGATGGGCAGGCCGGTGGCCGGGTCGCCGGCGGCCTCCAGGAACTCCAGGTGGCCATGGGCGTGGCCGGTCTCACCCTCGGCGGTCGAGCGGAACAGGGCAGCGACGTCGTTCTGGCCCTCCACGTCGGCCTTGTTTGCGAAGTACAGGTAGCGGCGGTTGGCCTGGGATTCACCGGCGAATGCTTCTTTCAGGCACTGCTCGGTCTTCGAGCCTTTCAATGCGGGCATCGTCATCTCCTATGCGTGGGTTGAGAATCGCCTGGCGATGCCCGCCCACCGGGCCGGCACTGCCAAGACGGTTAAACCTTACGCAGTTTGCAGCCCCCCGTCCAATTGCCCCAACCTATGCGATGAATTGATCCCATCTATGAAGAACAAATGATTGATACGCGTTCTCATTGTGATGGACCCCGGCCTCGGGCCGGGCCGGTCGGTGGTCGCGCTCCCCAGGCGCGCGTCCCGCCCCCCGTAAAATCCCAGGTTTGCCCGGGCCGGTGATCAGGCCCGGTGTGGCGCCAGACAACACCAGCAAAGACCATGACCCAGTCCAGCGAGCAACCCGGCCTCGAGAGCCTGTCCAAATCCTTCGAGCCCGCGCCGATCGAATCGCGCTGGGGACCGGAGTGGGAGCGCCGGGGCTACGGTGTGGCGGGCTTTCGGGGCACAGGATCGGCCAGCCCGCAAGCGCCGTCGTTTGCCATCCAGCTGCCGCCGCCCAACGTGACCGGCACGCTGCACATGGGGCATGCGTTCAACCAGACCATCATGGACAGCCTCACGCGCTACCACCGCATGATGGGCTTCAACACCGTCTGGGTGCCGGGCACCGACCATGCCGGCATCGCCACCCAGATCGTCGTCGAGCGCCAGCTGCAGGCCCAGGGTGTCAGCCGTCACGACATGGGACCGACCCCCGAAGAGGCCCGCAAGAACTTCGTGGCCAAGGTCTGGGAGTGGAAGGAGCAGTCGGGCAACACCATCACCACCCAGATGCGCCGCATGGGCGATTCGGTGGACTGGAGCCGCGAATATTTCACCATGGACGACAAGCTGTCGAAGGTGGTGACCGAGACCTTCGTGCGCCTGTACGAGCAGGGCCTGATCTACCGCGGCAAGCGCCTGGTCAACTGGGACCCGGTGCTCAAGACCGCCGTGTCAGACCTGGAGGTCGAGAGCGAGGAGGAAGACGGCTCGCTCTGGCACATCGCCTACCCGCTGGTGGACGGCAGCGGCCACCTGACCGTGGCCACCACCCGCCCCGAGACCCTGCTCGGTGACGTGGCGGTCATGGTCCACCCCGAAGACGAGCGCTACCGGCACCTGGTCGGCCACTACGTGAAGCTGCCGCTGTGCGACCGCGAGATCCCGGTCATCGCCGACGAATACGTCGACCGCGCCTTTGGCACCGGCGTGGTCAAGGTCACACCCGCGCACGACGCCAACGACCACGCTGTCGGCCAGCGCCACCAGCTGCCCGTCATCGGCGTGCTGAACCTGGACGCCACCATCAACGACAACGCTCCGGCCAAGTACCGCGGCCTGGACCGCTTCGTGGCCCGCAAGCAGGTGGTGGCCGACCTGGACGCCGCCGGCCTGCTGGTGGAAGTGAAGAAACACCGGCTGATGGTGCCGCGCTGCGCGCGCACCGGTCAGGTGATCGAGCCCATGCTGACCGACCAGTGGTTCGTGAACATGAGCGAGGTGGGCCGCGGCGACAGCACCGGCAAGAGCATCGCGCAGAAGGCCATCGACGCCGTGGCCAGCGGCGAGGTGAGGTTCGTGCCCGAGAACTGGGTCAACACCTACAACCAGTGGATGAACCACATCCAGGACTGGTGCATTTCCCGCCAGCTCTGGTGGGGTCACCAGATCCCCGCCTGGTACGACGAACAGGGCGAGGTCCATGTGGCCCGCGACGAGGCCGAAGCCCAGGCCAAGGCCGGCCCTGGCAAGCGGCTCACGCGCGACCCCGACGTGCTCGACACCTGGTATTCCTCGGCCCTGGTCCCCTTCTCCACCATGGGCTGGCCCGAATCCGCAGCCGCCCCCTCCGGCACGGGCACGACCCCGGATTACGACCTCTACCTGCCCAGCACCGTCCTGGTCACCGGCTACGACATCATCTTCTTCTGGGTCGCCCGGATGATCATGATGACCACCCACTTCACCGGCCGTGTCCCCTTCCGCCACGTCTACATCCACGGCCTGGTGCGCGACGCCCAGGGCCAGAAGATGAGCAAGTCCGAGGGCAACGTGCTCGACCCCGTCGACCTCATCGACGGCATCGCGCTGGCCCCGCTGCTGGACAAGCGCACCACCGGACTGCGCAAGCCCGAGACCGCGCCGAAGGTGCGCAAGGCCACCGAAAAGGAGTTCCCGGACGGCATCCCGGCCTACGGCGCCGACGCGCTGCGCTTCACCTTCGCCGCCCTGGCCTCGCTGGGCCGCAGCATCAACTTCGACTCCAAGCGCTGCGAGGGCTACCGCAACTTCTGCAACAAGCTCTGGAACGCCACCCGCTTCGTGCTCATGAACTGCGAAGGGCAGGACTGCGGCCTGATGGAACACACCAAGGCCGACTGCACCGTCGGCGGCAAGGCGCACGGCTACCTCAGCTTCAGCCAGGCCGACCGCTGGATCGTCTCGCGCCTGCAGCGGGTGGAAGCCGAGGTGGCCCAGGGCTTCGCCGACTACCGGCTGGACAACGTGGCCAATGCGGTCTACCAGTTCGTCTGGGACGAGTTCTGCGACTGGTACCTGGAGATCGCCAAGGTGCAGATCCAGACCGGCGAGGCGGCCCGGCAGCGCGCCACCCGCCGCACCCTGATCCGCACGCTGGAGACCATCCTGCGGCTGGCACACCCCATCATCCCCTTCATCACCGAGGAGCTCTGGCAGAAAGTCGCACCGGTGGCCGGCCGCGCAGGTCCCTCGGTCAGCGTCGCGCCCTATCCGGTCAGCCAGCCCGAGCGCATCGACGAGGCCGCCGAAGCGCAGGTCGGCAAGCTCAAGGGCCTGGTCGATGCCTGCCGCACGCTGCGTGGCGAACTCGGTGTGTC
>SBFS01000214.1 GCA_006227825.1 Burkholderiales bacterium
CGACCCGCGCAGCGGCGGAGCGTGGGGGCACAGTCCTCATTCATAGCCGAACGACCTGACGCGCGCATCGTCATCGGCCCAGCCGGAGCGCACCTTCACCCACAGCTCCAGGAACACCTTGCCACCCCAGAGCTTCTCCAGCTCCTGCCGGGCCTCGGTACCGATGCGCTTGAGCTTCTCGCCCTTCTCGCCGATGACCATGCCCTTGTGCCCCTCGCGTTCGACCACGATGGTCGCCGCGATCCGGCGCAGGCTGCCCTCTTCCTCGAAACGGTCGATCACCACCGTGGAGGTGTAGGGCAGCTCGTCACCGGTGAGCCGGAACAGCTTCTCGCGCACCATCTCCGCGGCCATGAAGCGCTCGCTGCGGTCGGTCAGCTCGTCCGGATCGTGCATCCAGGGCTGCCGCGGCAGGTAGCGGCCGCAGATCTCGAACAGGCGCCGGACATCCCTGGGGTTCTTGGCCGACATGGGGACGAACTCGGCAAACGGATGCCGTTCCTGCATGGACCGCAGCCAGGGTGCCAGCTCCCCGCGCCGGTGCACGAGGTCGAACTTGTTGGCCAGAAGCACCACGGGCACCTCCCGCGGCAGCAGGTCCAGCACCTTGGCATCGGCCAGGTTGAAGCGGCCGGCCTCGACGACGAACAGGATCAGGTCGACATCGGCCACCGCTCCCAGCACCGTCTTGTTCAGCGCCCGGTTGAGCGCATTGCCATGGCGGGTCTGGAAGCCCGGTGTGTCGACGAACACGAACTGGTGGGCACCGACCGTGCGGTAGCCGGTGATCCGGTGCCGGGTCGTCTGCGCCTTGCGCGAGGTGATGCTGACCTTCTGGCCCACCAGGGCATTGAGCAGGGTCGATTTGCCCACGTTGGGCTTGCCGACGATGGCCACATAGCCACAGTGCTGGTCCTGGGGGGGCACCGGCTCAGGTGCCGGCGCGTCCTCCTGCGTGGTCTCCTGCGCTGCCTCCTGGCCTTGCGGTCGCCCCAGGGCACGCGCCAGCATGGCCTCCAGGTCGGAGCTGGCCGGATCGGATGGGGAGGCGGGCGGATTCTTGGGCATCAGGGCACAGAGGCAAGGTATGGACGGGCTGGCGAAGCCATCAGCTGGCGGCACCGGCGGAGCCGGCCTGCAGGTGCTGCAGCATGGCAGCGGCGGCGGCCTGTTCGGCCGCTCGCCGGGACGCACCCAGGCCACGCTCGCTGAGCCCGGCCTCGATCACGGTGCACTCGACATCGAAGGTCTGGCGGTGTGCCTCGCCAAGCGTGGCCACCACCCGGTATTCCGGGAGCTTCATTTTGCGCCCCTGCAACCACTCCTGCAATTCGGTCTTCGGGTCCTTGCCCAGAGCCCCCATCCGGGCATGCCACTGGACGTCGGCGTAGAGCCGGTGCACGAGGGCATTGGCGGTCTCGAAACCGGCATCGAGATAGACCGCGCCGATCAGGGCCTCCAGCGCGTCGGCCAGGATGGAGGGCCGCTTGCTGCCGCCGGAGCGCTTCTCGCCGTCACCCAGGCGCAGCCAGGCCGAGAGGCCCAGGCGGGTGGCGATCTGCGCCAGGCTGTCCTGCCTGACCAGGCTGGCACGCACACGGGACAAATCGCCCTCGGGCAACTGGCCGAGCTTCTCGAACAGCAGGCCCGAGACGGCCAGGCCCAGCACGGCGTCGCCCAGGAACTCGAGGCGCTCGTTGTGGTCGGCACCAAAGCTGCGGTGCGTCAGGGCACGCTCGATCAGGCGCGGATTGGCGAAGCGGTGACCCAGCCGCTGCTGCAGGGCCAGAAGATCGGCGCTCAAGTCCGTGGGCGCCGGCCCCGGGCCGGCCGCAATACCGGGCTGTCCGTCACTTGGAGCGACCCTGGTATTTCATCAACAGGTAGGCCGGACCGAACAGGTGGATCTCGCGGGTGTAATCGAAGGACACGACCACCCGGTCGCCCTGCTTGGTGACCTCCAGGTCCTTGCCGGCGATGGTGCGGATGTCGTCGATCTGGGCCGCCCGGTCGAAGGAGGCGCGGATCTCGGCCACCGTGCTGCCGGCGGCGGCCGCCTTGTCCGTGGCCTTCTGCACCGCCATGTACTCGACGTAGGTCGGCACGACCTGGGCAACCACCACGCCGGCAAATGCGAGGATGATGCCGACAAAGAGCAGCCCGATGAAGGTCAGGCCCCGTTGCTGGTGTTGGGTTCGCATCTGTGGTTTCTCCGATCGGAACAGGAAGCGGGCGTCACTCGAAAGACCCGATACGCCCGAGGTCGCCAAAATTCATCCAGACAAAGAAGGCTCGGCCCACGATGTTGGCTTCGGGCACGAAGCCCCAGTAACGGGAATCGAGCGAATTATCCCTATTGTCGCCCATCATGAAGTAGTGGCCCTGCGGCACCCGACAGACCACGCCCTCGACCGAATAACGGCACTGGTCCCTGTACGGGAACTCGACCGTGGCGGGAATGAAGGACGGCCGGTCGGTGTCGTTGAGGGTCAGGTAGCGCCGGCCGTCGATGGTCTCTGCGTACTGGCTGGCGTAGCGCATGCTGTCGCTGTCGAAGAACTCGGGCAACGCCTCGCGCGCCACCGGCACCCCGTTGACGGTGAGCTGCTTGTTCAGGTAGGCCACCTCGTCGCCCGGCAGCCCCACCACCCGCTTGATGTAGTCCAGGCTGGGCTGGGGCGGGTAGCGGAACACCATCACATCTCCGCGGCGCGGCTCGTTGTTGTCGATGACCTTGTTGTTGAACACCGGCAGCCGGATGCCGTAGTGGTACTTGTTGACCAGGATGAGGTCGCCGACGCGCAGCGTCGGCACCATGGAACCCGACGGGATCTTGAAGGGCTCGAACAGGAAGGACCGCAGCACGAAGACCGCCAGGATCACCGGAAACAGGCCCGCCGTCCAGTCCAGCCACCAGGGCTGGGCCAGGACCTTCTGGCGCGCCTGCTCGATGTCGCCCTCGATGTGGGTGAAGCCCTGGGCGCGCAGTGCTTCGGCACGGGCGTTGTGCTCGTCCACCAGCCGCTGGGCCGCCTGGCGCCGCCGCGGCAGGAAAAAGAACTTCTCGGCCAGCCAGTAGATGCCGGTGATCAGGGTGGCCAGCATCAGGACCAGGGCGAAATTGCCCTCGACCGAACCCATGACGAAAGCCAGGACGTACAGGCCGAAGGCCCCCAGGACCACCGCCGTGATGGCGCTCATCGTGCCCTGCATCACTCCTCCACCTGCAGGATCGCCAGGAAAGCCTCCTGGGGCACCTCGACCGAGCCGATCTGTTTCATGCGTTTCTTGCCTGCCTTCTGCTTTTCCAGGAGCTTGCGCTTGCGCGTGATGTCACCACCGTAGCATTTTGCCAGCACGTTCTTGCGCAGCGCCTTGATGGTCTCGCGCGCGATGATGTTGCCGCCGATGGCCGCCTGGATGGCCACGTCGAACTGCTGGCGGCTGATGATCTCGCGCATCTTGGCCGCCACGGCACGGCCGCGGTACTGCGCCTGGCTGCGGTGCACGATGATGGACAGCGCGTCGACCTTTTCCCCGTTGAGCAGCATGTCCACCTTCACCACGTCGGACTTGCGGTACTCCTTGAACTCGTAGTCCATGGACGCGTAGCCGCGGCTGACCGACTTGAGCTTGTCGAAGAAGTCGAGCACGATCTCGCCCAGCGGCATGTCGTAGGTCAGCATCACCTGCTTGCCGTGGTAGGCCATGTTGATCTGCACACCGCGCTTCTGGTTGGCCAGCGTCATCACCGGGCCCACATACTCCTGCGGCATGTACAGGTGCACCGTCACGATCGGTTCGCGGATCTCCTCGATGCGGCCGGCCTCGGGCATCTTGGACGGGTTCTCCACCATGATCACCTCGCCGTCGCCCTTGACCACCTCGTAGACCACGCTGGGTGCGGTGGTGATCAGGTCCTGGTCGAACTCGCGCTCCAGGCGCTCCTGCACGATCTCCATGTGCAGCAGACCCAGGAAACCGCAGCGGAAGCCGAAGCCCAGCGCCTGAGACACCTCGGGCTCGTAGCGCAGCGCCGCGTCGTTGAGCTGCAGCTTTTCCAGTGCGTCGCGCAGCTGGTCGTATTCGCTGGCCTCGGACGGGTACAGGCCGGCAAACACCTGCGGCTGCACCTCCTTGAAGCCGGGCAACGGCTCGGTGGCGAAGGCCAGATTGGCACCGCTGGCGGTCTTGACCGCGGTCACCGTGTCACCCACCTTCGCCGCCTTGAGCTCCTTGATGCCGGCAATGATGTAGCCCACCTCGCCGGCCTCCAGCGAGTCGCGCGCCTCGTTGTGCGGCGTGAAGACACCAAGCTTCTCGGCGTTGTACAGGGAGCCGGTGGCCATCAGCTTGATCTTGTCGCCCCGGGCCAGGCGTCCGTCGACGACCCGCACCAGCATCACCACACCGACATAGTTGTCGAACCAGCTGTCGATGATCATCGCGCGCAGCGGCGCATCCGGATTGCCGCGCGGCGGCGGCACCTTGGCAACCACCATCTCCAGGATGTCCTCCACCCCCATGCCGGTCTTGGCCGAGCAAGGCACCGCCCCGGAGGCATCGATGCCGATCACGTCCTCGATCTCCTGCTTGGCATTGTCCGGGTCGGCCTGCGGCAGGTCCATCTTGTTGAGCACCGGCAGCACTTCCACGCCCAGGTCCAGCGCGGTGTAGCAGTTGGCCACCGTCTGCGCCTCGACGCCCTGGCTGGCATCCACCACCAGCAGTGCCCCCTCGCAGGCCGACAGCGACCGGCTCACCTCGTACGAGAAGTCCACATGGCCGGGGGTGTCGATCAGGTTGAGGTTGTAGACCTGCCCGTCCCGCGCCTTGTACTTCAGGGCCGCTGTCTGCGCCTTGATGGTGATGCCGCGCTCCTTTTCCAGGTCCATGGAGTCGAGCACCTGTTCGCTCATCTCCCTGTCCGTCAGGCCGCCGCAAAGGGAAATGATGCGGTCGGCCAGGGTCGACTTGCCGTGGTCGATGTGCGCGATGATGGAGAAATTGCGGATGTGCTTCATCAGGAGATCAGGTCGGTGGCAGACCCCCGGTCCGCCATAAAAAAGGGCGCGTCAACAGGTGACGCGCCCATAACCAACAATCAATGGCAACTGCGATAGTTGGGGTTTCATTGTAGGCAAAAAGCCGGCGCAGCACACCCGAAGACAACCCCGTCGCCCCTGTTGCACAGCGGAGACAGGGCTCTGTCCACAGAAAATACACACCCCTCTGTCTTTGGGTGTGCATAAACTGAAGACAAATTGTCTGCCCCACGCAACGCTTCCCACATCGTGG
>SBFS01000065.1 GCA_006227825.1 Burkholderiales bacterium
TGGTGGTGTTGCCTTCCATGATGGACACGCAGCTGTTGGTGGTGCCCAGGTCGATGCCGATGATTTTTCCCATGTTGTGCTCCGAAAGAGGATGTCTGAAACTGCTGAAAAGATGTGGATAAGTCTGGGGATTTCAAGTGGAGGGGCTGGGGGCGGGCCGTGGATGGTTCGTGAGCCGCCGGCTGCCGCTCACCTGGGTGCCGCCACGGTGACCAGGGCCGGCCGAAGCACCCGCTCGGCGATCAGGTAGCCTTTCTGCAGCACGGTCACCACCGTGTTGGGCTCCTGGTCGGCTGGCACCATGCTGATGGCCTGGTGCTGGTGGGGGTCGAATTTTTCGCCGGCGGCCGGGGCGATGGCCACCACCTTGTGCCGGGCCAGCGCGCTCTGCAACTGCTTGAGCGTGGCCTCCGAACCTTCACGCAACTGGGCGACCGTGGCTTCCTGGATGGCCAGGCCGGCCTCGAAGCTGTCGAGCACCGGCAGCAGGCTCTCGGCGAAACTCTCGACCGCGAACTTGCGGCTCTTGGCCACTTCTTCCTCAGCCCGGCGGCGGGCGTTCTCGGCTTCGGCCCTGGCGCGCAGGAACTGGTCGGCCAGGTCGGCATTCTGGGCCTTGAGGGTGGCGTTTTCGTGGCTCAGCGCGTTCAGGGCATCGGCCTCGGCGGCGGCTGCAGCGGCCAGGGCCTCCTCCGGACTGGTTGCGCCGGGTTTGTCGGGGGAAGCGTTCGCGGGATGCGGGTCGGTGGGGGTCTGGCTCATGCGGGTGGCGTGGTGCGAAGAAAAAACCGGTCAGGATTCTGCCGTTCAACGGCAGTTGGGAGCGGATCGGACGCTTTCAAGGGGGGTGCCGACGTTTTTTTCGGTGCCGGGCATGTTCCGAACGGAGACAATCGGGCCTTTTTGCAGGCGGTATCTCCATGAAACTGTTCCGACATGGCCCCGAAGGGGCCGAGCGACCCGGTCTGGTGGACGCCGGGGGCGTGTGGCGCGACCTGACCGGGGTGGTGGCCGACGTGGCGCCCGCCGCGCTGGGCCCCGATTCTATGGCCAGGCTGGCCGCGCTGGACCCGGCCGCGCTGCCGGTGGTGCCCGTCGGCTCCCGGCTGGGCGCCTGCGTGGGCGGTGTGGGCAATGTGGTGTGCATCGGCCTGAACTATGCCGACCATGCGGCCGAGGCCGGCCTGAAGGCACCCGGGCAGCCCATCGTGTTCAGCAAGCACAGCGGCGCCGTCGGTGGCCCGAACGACGATGTCTGGCTGGCGCCGGGCTCCGTCAAGCTGGACTGGGAGGTGGAGCTGGGCGTGGTCATCGGGCAGCGCGCCTTCCATGTGGCCGAGGCCGACGCGCTGCGGCACGTGGCCGGCTACTGCCTGGCCAACGATGTGTCCGAGCGCGCCTACCAGATCGAGTACGAAGGCCAGTGGACCAAGGGCAAGAGCTACCCCACCCATTGTCCCCTCGGTCCCTGGCTGGTGACCCCGGACGAACTGGTCGACCCGCAGGCCGTGGACCTGTGGCTGGACGTCAACGGCCAGCGCCGCCAGACCGGCAGCACCCGCACCATGATCTTCGGTGTGGCCTTCATCGTGAGCTACCTCAGCCGGTTCATGGCGCTGCAGCCGGGCGATGTCATCCTCACCGGCACACCCCCCGGGGTTGGCATGGGCATGAAGCCGCCGGTCTACCTGAAGGCCGGCGATGTGGTCACCCTGGGCGGGCGGGGGCTGGGCGAGCAGCGTCAGCGCGTCGTGCCGGCACCCATGGTCTGAGCCGACAGGCCCTCGCCGGTGTCGGGCCTGGCCGGGCCGACCCGCTGCACCTGCTGGTGCCAGCGCGTCGCCGTCGCTTGCCAGTCGTGCAGACGGCGTGCCACTTCGTGGCCCAGGTGGGTCAGCCGGTACCCGTCGCCGCCGTGCTCCACCAGCCGCGCCGCGCGCAGCTCCTTGAGGCGGGTGTTGAGTGTGTTGGGGGTGGCACCACCCACACTGTCCTGGAGCAGGCGGAACGTCTGCGGGTGGCCGTCGCTCAGGGCCCAGAGCACCCGCATGGCATAGCGCGACTCCAGCAGGTGCATCAGTGCGCTCATGGGGGCGCTGCCGTGGGGTCTGACACTCATGGCTTGTCTCCTGACGGCGTCGTCGCGCCTCGTGTCCACTATAGGGCAGGAGCGCGCCGGAATACAGCCTCCGGGCCTGTGTGCGCTGCAGCAACCCGGCGTCCGGCCGGCCGGTTGTGGATTCCTGGTCACAGAAACCGCCCGCTTGGTACCAGCACCGATTGACGCCGGCCGCCGGTCGGTTCAGGGCAGGTAGACCTTGCGCAGCAGGCGGATCAGGGTCTGCAGTTCGGTCGCTGTCAGGCGGTCGGCGACCTCGCTCTCGAGGGCGGATGCCGTGGCCTCGGCATCCTTTTGCAGGCGGTGGCCGGCCGGCGTCAGGTGCAATCCCTGTGCCCTGCGGTCCGTGGGGTGGGGGCGGCGCTCGATCAGGCCACGCCTTTCCAGTGACTTGATCATGCCCACGAGGTTGGGCGGCAGGATGTCCAGCGCAGCGCAGATCTGGCGCGAGGTCACGCCGGGGTTGTGGGCTATGACGCTGAGCACCGAAAAATCCACCGGACGCAGGTCGTAGGGTGCCATGCGCTGGAGGAAGACCGAGATCACGGCCAGCGCGGTGCGGCGCGCGTTGTAGCCCAGCAGCGTTTCGAGAAAGCTGGTGTCCACCTTGTCGGGCGCTTCGGCCGGCCCGCTGGCCGACGCGGCCTGACCGCCGTCACCGGCAGGCCGCGTGCGCGACCTGGTCGAACGGCTCGATGGGCTCAGTCGGGAGGTGGCAGTCGAGGGCATGCCGGGAGGATATCACCGGGCCGGCTGGGCTCGCCGGGCCGCCTGCCGTGCCGCGCCCCGCGGGGCAGGGTGCCTTTTCGCAGCCGACGTGGTGCGCTCATGCCGCCAGGGTCTCGTCCATCATGGCCATCCGCATCTCGAACTCGGGCCAGACCCGCAGCCAGAAGGCGGCCCGGGCGCCTTGCCAGCGCGCGGTGTCGGCGCCCGGGGTGGTGCCGATGCGCGTCCAGGCCCAGGCCATGAGCAGCATTGCCACGGCACGCAGGAAGTCGTCGGCCAGCCGCTGGGGCAGGTCGGCCGCAGCGCTGTCGGACCGGGTGCCAGGCAGCAGGCGTTCGCGCACGAAGCCTGCGAAGCGGCTCAGGCCGGCCCGGGCCCGCAGGGCCTGCGGGCTTTCGCCCAGTTCGGCGTCCAGCGCATCGAGCAGCCCAAGCAGGCCCGAGCCGGCATCGGCCAGTGTCTTGCGCAGCAGCAGGTCGATGGCCTGGATCTCGTTGGTGCCTTCGTAGATCATGGCCACGCGCGAATCGCGCACGATCTGCTCGATGCCCCATTCGCGCACATAGCCATGGCCGCCGAAGACTTGCAGGCAGGCGCTGGCGCCATGGAAGGCCTGGTCGGTCCAGGCGGCCTTGAGCACCGGGGTGACCAGCGCGCACCAGCGATGGGCGGCCTCGCGCCGCTGCGGTTCGGGGTGGTGTCTGGCGATGTCCAGTTCGACAGCGGTGCGGTAGGCCATGACGCGGCCGGCGTCGATCCAGGCACGCTGGGTGTCGAGGATGCGGCGCACGGCCGGGTGCTGTTCGATGAGGTCGGCCTCGCCCGCCTTGGCCGAGCCGCCCGGAGCGCGCATCTGGCGCCGCTCCTTCGCGTAGGCATCGGCCTTCTGCCAGGCGGCCTCGAGCAGGCCGATGCCCTGCAGGCCCACGTGCAGGCGGGCAGCGTTCATCATGACGAACATGGCGTTCAGGCCCTTGCCGGGCTCGCCGACGATCCAGGCTGCGGCCTCGTCGAAACGCATCACGCAGGTGGGGCTGCCGTGCAGGCCCATCTTTTCTTCGATGCGTTCACAGACCACGGCGCTTCTGGAGCCGTCGGCATAGAACTTGGGCACCAGGAACAGCGACAGGCCCTTGGGGCCGGGCGGGCTGTCGGGCAGCCGCGCCAGCACCAGGTGCACGATGTTGTCGGTCAGGTCGTGTTCGCCGCCTGAGATGAAGATCTTGGTGCCACTGAGCGCATGGCGTCCGTCGGGCAGGGGTACTGCCTTGGTGCGGCACAGGCCCAGGTCGGAGCCGGCATGCGGCTCGGTCAGGCACATGGTGGCCAGCCATTCGCCGGTGGCCACCTTCTCAAGGTAGGTGGCCTTCAGCTCATCCGAGGCGTGGTGCCTGATGCATTCGTAGGCACCGTGAAGCAGGCCGGGCGCCATGGTCCAGCCGTGGTTGGCGGCGCTGAGCATTTCGTACAGCGTGGCTTCGAGCACCGCGGGCAGGCCCTGGCCGCCGTCTTCAGGCGCACAGGCCAGCGCGGGCCAGCCCGCCTGCCAGAAGGCCTGGTAGGCCTCGCGAAAGCCCGGTGGCATGGTGACGGCGCCGTCCTTCCATTGCGCACCGATTTCGTCGCCGTCGCGGTTCAGCGGTGCCACCACCTCGGCCACGAACTTGCCCGACTCCTCCAGCACCTGCTGCATCAGGTCGGTATCGGCCTCCGTGTCGCTGGCGAGGGCCTGCAGCTGCTGCGGTGCCTGCAGCACCTGCTGCAGGATGAACATCATGTCGTCGGTGCGGGGCTGGAAGGGGTTCACGGCTTCTGGGGTCCGAAAGTGGGGGTGCTCAGCCCTGGCGGGCCTCGGCGGCCTTGTCGGGTGATCCCTCCAGGCCGGCCAGCAGCGCCTGGCTGTTGCCGGGGATGACCATCTGGAACTTGCTGTCCACGGTGGTGTATTCGAAGTAGCCCATGCGGGCGATCGGCCGGATCTTGAGCACGTCGACCAGGCCGTTGCTGTCGATGTACCGGTCGTCGATGTGGATGCCGACCACGCGGCCGAACACCACATCCACCGTGCCCATGGGCGGCGTGCCGGGGAAACGCAGGGTGTTGAGGTACTCGCACTCGAACTGGATGGGCGAGCCCTTGACGCGTTTGGGTTTGACGAGCCGGCTGTCCAGCTTTTCCAGGCCGGCGCGCTCGAATTCATCGACACCGTGGGGCAGCTCTTCGGCGCTGAGGTTGACCGCTTCGCGCAGGTCCCAGGTGGCCATGTTCCAGACGAACTGGCCCATCTGCTCGGCGTTGCGCACCGAGTCCTTGCGCTCGCCCCGGGTGGTCTGGTTGGCGCTGAACATGACGATGGGCGGGTCGAAGGTCACGTTCTGGAACTGGCTGTAGGGCGCCAGGTTGTCGCGGCCCTGCGCGTC
>SBFS01000272.1 GCA_006227825.1 Burkholderiales bacterium
CGGCACACTCGGTGCCGTTGAAGATCTTGGGCGTCAGGCCCAGCGTGCCGCAGCGCACCTCCGGACTGGAGGCGCCGTCATCGACCACGGGGGGGTCGTCACTGCCGCCACCGCAGGCCGACAGGAACACCACCATCAGTGCGGTCAGGCACCATTTCGCATTCAGAGCCATGGGCTCACCTCCACCGGGCACCGGTCAAGGTGCGGTCATGGGACTGGGTCGGGGTCCGGACGCGGCTGCGCGCGGGACCGTTCAGGGATCGCATCTTAGTGCACCGGCCAAAGCCTCATTGCCGGCTCCTGAACCAGTAGTCGGCCTGGCCATAGTGGTGCTTGAGGAAGTCGATCCACAGGCGAACCCTCAGCGCCAGGTGGCGGCGCTGGGGAAAAAGGGCGTAGATGCCGTTGGGCGGCGCGGCGAAGTCGTCGAGCACGGTCTCCAGGCGGCCAGCGGCGATGTCGGCCTCGACTTCCCAGGTGCTGCGCCAGGCGATGCCCCAGCCGGCCAGGCACCATTCGTGCAGCACCTGCCCGTCGGAGCAGTCCAGCGGACCGCCCGGCCTGAGGTGCACGATCTCGCGCTCGGATTCGCCGTCGCGGGCCGGCAGGGCAAACGCCCAGCCGCGCGTCTGCGAGGCGTCGCTGGACAGGGTCAGGCAATCAAAGCGCACCAGGTCGGACGGCGACTGCGGCCGGCCGTGGCGCTGCAGGTAGGCCGGGGTGGCCACGCACAGGCGGCGGTTGTCGGCCAGGCGCACGCTCACCAGGGACGAGTCGGGCAGGTCACCCACCCGGACGGCGCAGTCGTAGCCCTCGCCGGCAACGTCGACCACCCGGTCGCTGAGGTTCAGCGAGATGGTGACCTCGGGGTGCAGTTCGCGAAAGCGCGGCACCAGCGGCGCCACATGGCGGCGGCCGAAGCCGGCCGGCGCGGTGATGCGCAGGTGACCGCTGGCCTTGACGCCGCCGGCACTGACGCTGGCCTCGGCATTGGCCAGGTCGACCAGCAGGCGCTGTCCGTCCTCCAGGAAGGCGCTGCCCTCGTGCGTGAGGGTGATGCGGCGGGTGGTGCGCACCAGCAGCTTGACACCCAGGCGCGCCTCCAGCGCGTCGAGCCGGCGGCCGATGATGGCCGGCGCCACGCCTTCGGCCCGGGCGGCGGCGGTCAGGCTGCCCCGGGTGGCCACGGAGACGAAGGTCTCGATCTGCTTGAGCCTGTCCATGGCGGTGCTGGCGTCGGGTCAGGCCACCACGCGGGCCTGCCGCAGGGCCTCCTGGTCTGCGGCGCCGATGCCCAGTTCGGTCAGCAGGGCACTGGTGGCGTCACCCAGCTTCGGGGGGTCGCGGTGCACCCCCAGACGCCGGCCACCCAGGGTGAAGGGCAGCAGGGTGGCCTTGGCCGTCTGGCCCGCGCGCGGGCCGTCGGGCAGGGTCATGTCGGCCAGGCCACCGGTCGCCAGCAGGTGTTCGTCCTGCAACAGCTCCTCGGGCTTGCGGATGGGCGCATAGGGCAGGCCCACGCGCTCGAACAGCGCGGCCAGCTCGGCCGCCGGCCAGCCGGCCAGGCGCTCGCGCAGCAGCGGCAGCAGCGCCGGGCGCTCCTGCACGCGCAGGTTGTTGTTCGCATATCGCGGGTCGTCGCGGAGATCGGCAAAGCCCAGCGCGTCGCAGAAGGTGGTCCACTGCGCGTCGCTGACCGCGCTCAGGAAGATCTGCTCGCCGTCCTTCACCGTGAACACGTCGTAGATACCCCAGGGGCTGATGCGCGCCGGCATGGGGGCGGCGGGCTGGCCGGTCATGGCGTACTGCAGCATGTGCTGGCCCACCAGGAAGACGTTGTTCTCGAACAGGGCGCTCTGGACCTCCTGGCCCCGCCCGGTGATGCCGCGCTGGATGAGCGCCGCCAGCACGCCGATGGCGCCGAACATGCCGCCCATGATGTCGTTGACACTGGTGCCCGCGCGCAGCGGGTCGCCGGGGCGTCCGGTCATGTAGGCCAGGCCGCCCATCATCTGCACCACCTCGTCCAGCGCGGTGCGGTGCTCGTACGGCCCGGGCAGGAAGCCCTTGTGCGTGACGTAGATCAGCCGCGGGTTCGTGGCGCTGAGCGAGGCGTAGTCGAGCCCGTACTTGGCCATGGTGCCGGGCTTGAAGTTCTCGGCCACCACGTCGGCCGTGCCGGCCAGCCGCCGCGCCAGCGCCGCGCCCTCGGGCCGGGCCAGGTCGATGGCGATGCTTCTCTTGTTGCGGTTGAACATGGGAAAGAAGCCCGCACCCGCGCCGAGCAGGAAGCGGGTGCGGTCGCCCTCGATCGGCTCGACCTTGATGACCTCGGCGCCCAGGTCGCCAAGCACCATGCCGCAGGTGGGGCCCATGACCATGTGGGTGAACTCGACCACGCGCAGACCGGCCAGGGGCAGGGCCGCTGCCTTGGCAGCCGTCGTATCGGGGAGGGTGGTTGCAGGCGACATGCCCGACATTGTCAGGCCGCGGCGGCAGAACGCCGATCCTGCATTACCCCTATAAAAGTCACAGATAAGCGACGCACACTGATGCAAATGGAAGGGCAAGTCTCGAATAAAGTTCTCACCATGGAAAAACCCCGCGCCGTCCTGTTCGACGCCTATGGCACGCTGTTCGATGTGTACAGCGTGGGCCTGCTCGCCGAACAGCTGTTCCCGGGCCAGGGCAGCCGCCTGGCGCAGGTGTGGCGGGACAAGCAGATCGAATACACCCGACTGGTGACCACCAGCAACGACGGCGCCCATTACCAGCCCTTCTGGGCCCTGACCGAGCAGTCGCTGCGTTACGCGATCAAACTGGTGGAGCCGCGGGCGCGAGGCGACTGGCCAGCCTTCGAGGCCCGCGCCCAGCAGCTGATGAACCAGTACCGGCACCTGTCGGCCTTTCCGGAAAACCGCGAGGTGCTGCAGGCGCTGAAGGCGCGCGGCCTGGCCACCGGCATCCTGAGCAACGGCGACCCGCAGATGCTGGGCATTGCGGTGCGCAGCGCGGGCCTGGATGGCCTGGTCGACCACGTCATCAGCGCCGACACGGTGCGCCGGTTCAAGACCCACCCCGAAGCCTATGCGCTGGGCGAGAAGGCCACCGGGCTGAAGGCCGGCCAGATCGTTTTCGTCAGCAGCAACGCCTGGGACGCCCTGGCGGCCACCTGGTACGGCTACCGCACACTCTGGGTCAACCGCCAGAACCTTCCGTTCGAGGAGCTGGGCACCCAGCCGACCCGCATCGGGAGCAGCCTGCGCGATGTGCTGGCATTCTTCGACTGAACATGAACGCCCCCCTGCGCCGCTTCGCGTCTTCCCCCCTCTCTGGCGCGCCGTTCGGCGCCGGGAGGGGGGACGCAGCCTGTGGCCCGGCGAAGCCGGTTCCACGGCTGCCCTGACCTGACCGCCACCCGTTGCCACTTGTCTTGTTTTTCTAGGAGTCCATCGATGTCTGATCGCACCCAAGTCCACGGTCTGCAGGTTTCCACCGACCTGTACCAGTTCATCAACGACAAGGTCCTGCCCGGCACCGGCGTCAGCGCCGAGACCTTCTGGCAAGGCTTCGACCGCATCGTGGCCGACCTGGCGCCCAGGAACGCCGCCCTGCTGGCCGAGCGCGACCGCCTGCAGGCCGAGCTGGACAAGTGGCACAGCGCCAACCCGGGCCCGATCCGGGACATGGCCGGCTACCGCAAGTTCCTGGAGACCATCGGTTACCTGGTGCCCGAGCCGAAGAAGGTCAAGGCGACCACGAAAAACGTGGACGACGAGCTGGCCACCCAGGCTGGCCCGCAGCTGGTGGTGCCCATCCTGAACGCGCGCTACGCGCTGAACGCCGCCAACGCACGCTGGGGTTCGCTCTATGACGCGCTGTACGGCACCGACGTCATCAGCGAAGACAAGGGTTGCGAGAAGGTCGGCAAGAAGGGCGGCTACAACCCCAAGCGCGGTGCCAAGGTCATCGAATACTGCCGTTACGTGCTCGACCGCTGCGCCCCGCTGAAGAAAGGCTCGCACGTCAAGTCGACCGGTTACAAGGTCAACAAGGATGGTGAGCTGGTGGTGGGCCTGGCCGAGGGCGGCACGTCCAAGCTGGCCGACAAGAGCCAGTTCATCGGCTTCCAGGGCGAGGCCAAGGCGCCGACGGCCGTGCTGCTCAAGCACAACGGCCTGCACCTGGAGATCCAGATCAACCGCGCCACCCCGATCGGCAAGACCGACCCCGCGGGCGTGAGCGACCTGGTGGTCGAAGCCGCGCTGTCCACCATCCTGGACCTGGAGGACTCCGTGGCCGCGGTGGACGCCGAGGACAAGGTCCTGGCCTACAGCAACTGGCTGGGCATCCTGCAGGGCACGCTGGTCGAGACCTTCGAGAAAAACGGCAAGACCATGACCCGCGGCCTGAACGGCGACCGCGAATACACGGGCCCCAACGGCAAGAAGGTGCGCCTGCACGGCCGCTCGCTCATGTTCGTGCGCAACGTCGGCCACCTGATGACCAACCCGGCCATCCTGTGGGGACCCGAGGGCAAGGAAATCCCCGAGGGCATCATGGACGCGATGGTCACCACGGCCATCGCCATGCACGACCTGAAGAAGACCCGCAAGGACGCCATCCGCAACTCGCGCAAGGGCTCGGTCTACATCGTCAAGCCCAAGATGCACGGCCCGCGCGAGGTGGCCTTTGCCGCCGAACTGTTCAGCCGCGTCGAGCAGGTGCTGGGCCTGCCGGACAGCACGGTCAAGCTGGGCATCATGGACGAGGAGCGCCGCACCTCGGTCAACCTCAAGGCCTGCATCGAGGCCGCCGCCAGCCGCGTGGCCTTCATCAACACCGGCTTCCTGGACCGCACCGGCGACGAGATGCACACCGCCATGCTGGCCGGCCCCATGGTGCGCAAGGGCGACATGAAGACCAGTGCCTGGATCCAGGCCTACGAGCGCAACAACGTGCTGGTGGGCCTGTCCTGCGGCCTGCGCGGCAAGGCGCAGATCGGCAAGGGCATGTGGGCCATGCCCGACCTGATGAAGGCCATGCTGGAGCAGAAGATCGCCCACCCCAGGGCCGGCGCCAACACCGCCTGGGTGCCCTCGCCCACCGGTGCCACGCTGCACGCCCTGCACTACCACCAGGTGCTGGTGTCCGATGTGCAGAAGGACCTGGAGAAGATCGACGCCAGCAAGGAGCGCGACAACCTGCTGACCGGCCTGCTGAC
>SBFS01000243.1 GCA_006227825.1 Burkholderiales bacterium
GCCAGGGTGGTGTGCCCGTACTGCGCCGGCTCGCGCGTGCCGAGCAGGTTGAGGTTGGGGCCGTTGAGCACGAGGATCTGGCGGGTCATGGCGGTTCGTCAGTGGCTTCGGTCGGTGTCGTCAGGTTGTCATGATGCCACGGCAGCTTGTGCGCGGGGTGCTCAGGGGGCCGGCTCCACCGGCGGTGTGTTGCGCCGCAAGGGGTTGAAGCCGGTCACCAGCGCCGTGGCCAGCAGCACCAGGGCGCCCCCGGCAAAGATGCCCGGCGACAGGGCCTCGCCCAGGAAGATGTGGCCCCAGGCGACGCCGAAAACCGGAATCAGGAAGGCCGGACTGGTGGCAGCCACCGGCGAGACGTGCCGGATGATGCGCAGGTGGGCCCAGTAGGCCAGGCCGGAGGTCACCACGCCGAGCACCAGCATGGCCGCCAGCGCCGGCGCACCGAAGCGGGCTTCGGGCAGGGCCCACAGGGCGCCGGGCAGCACCAGCAGCAGCGCCAGCACGTGGATGCTGGCGGAGATGGCCAGCGGCTGGATGCGCTGGGTGGCCCGCTTCATCAGCGGCGTGCTGATGCCATAGCAGAAGGCCGCACCAATGCAGGCCAGCGCCGCCATCAGCGTCGGCCAGTCGGGCTGCACCGGACCCAGGCGCACGATCAGTGCCACTCCGGCGGCGCCGGCGGCACAGCCCGCCAGCTTGCGCCAGGTCAGCGTGTCCTGACCGAGCCAGGCCGCCGACAGGGTGCCGAACAGCACCACCGTGGTGTTGAGCAGGGCGCTGTAGCCCGCCGGCAGGCGCAGCGCGGCCCAGGCGTAGAGCAGGAAGGGCAGGCTGACCGACAGTGCCGCCAGCCACAGCAGTTCCCTCCAGTGAGACCAGGGCCAGTGGTGGCGCAGCAGGCGCATCAGCAGGGCCAGGGTGAGGGCGGCCAGGGCCACCCGGCCACCGGCCAGCACCCAGGGACCGAGGACCGGGCTGGCGATGCGCAGGAACATGAACGAGGCGCCCCAGAGCGCAGACAGGCCGATGAGCTGGGCGAAATGGCGGGTTTTCACCGGCGAGATTGTGGGGCCGGTCGGACAAGTCTGCTGTCGTGTCGGTGGCGCGGCGACGCCAGTGCGGGCATTGGTGCCGGGCAGCCGCCCGCGGTCAGCGCATGGCAGAGGGCCGCAACCGTCCGGAAAGCCGCAGGCCCGCCCTGAAGTTGCGGGCGAGCAAGGTCATCTGTACCAGGCCCACCAGCAGCTCGATGGCCTGCACCGTGTAGAAGGGGGTGTCGAACTCGCCAGCCCCGGCCTTGACCGCCAGGTAAATGGCGCAGGGGACCATCACCAGCAGGCCGTTGGCAGCGATCAGGCGCATGCGCTGTGTCTTTTCTTCCAGCAGGCGACCCTGGCGGCCCCGGCCGAGCGCGAAGCCGGAGCCGCCGGTGGCGGCCATGGCGAGCACCAGGCAGGCGATGCCGTACTTCGCGATCGCCTGCTTGACCGCGGTCACGGCCTGGGCGTCGAGAAAGAGCTCGGACACCAGGGTGGCGGTCCAGAACGCGGACACCATCAGCATGGCAAGCGTGCCGGCTGCGGCGTGCATGGCGGTCTTGTTCATCGGTGCTCCTTCACCTCGGGTCTGTCCGGATGGCATCAGGTACCATGGGTGATCAACGTTTAATAATGATGTCTAAATGACATCATAATGTCAATGTAGATCGGGATACCCTGTTGCGTCCCCGAAATCCGCCATGAACGCCCCTTCCATGACAGATGCCGGCGCCGCGCTCAGCGCGACGGCGCTGGACCTTTTCAAGGTGAGCAGCAGCATGCTGGCCAGCGGTGACCGCCTGGTCCAGCCCGTGGGCCTGACCAGTGCACGATGGCAGGTGCTGGGCACCATCGTGGCGGCCGAACGGCCACAGCCGGTGGCCTGGCTGGCGCGCGACATGGGCGCCAACCGGCAGAATGTCCAGCGCATCGTCAATGACCTGGCCCGGGAGGGCTTCATCGACTTCGCCCCCAACCCGCACCACCGGCGTGCTCCCCTGGTGCTGCTGACCGAAAACGGGCGCCAGGCCTTCGACCGGGCCATGACCCTGGCTTCGCCCTGGCTGGACCGGCTGGCCGAAGGCCTCGCGGTGCAGGACATCGAGGCGATGCAGAAAGTGCTGCGGGTGCTGCGTCAGCGCCTCGACGACCCGGGTCCCGAGCCGCAGGGTTGACAGGCCGGGCCGCGGGTTCCCTGGGGTGTGCCGCCCCCTTGCGCCGGTGTGACGCGCTTGGTGGGCAATTGATCTATTGCACGATCTCGTCCGCCGGACCCCGGTGCAGAGCCGGGGTCTGGGTGAGCGAACTGCCCGCTGCCGCCGCCATGACGCAGACGATTGCCAGCCACTGTACGAAGGTCAGGTGTTCGTGCAGCATGATCCAGCCCAGAAAGGCCGCCACGGCGGGCTCCAGGCTGGTCATGATGCCGAAGGCTCCGGCGGACAGGCGCTTGAGGGCCACCATTTCGAGCGAGATCGGTATGGCGCTGGAGATGGCCGCGATCATCAGGCCCCAGAGCACAATGGCCGGGTCCAGCAGCGCGCTGCCCGCGTGTGCGATGCCCAGGGGCAGCACACTGAGCGCGGCCACGCCCAGGCCCAGCGCCACCGAGTGCCCGGCGTGCAGGTGCGACAGCCGTTTGCCGAACACGATGTACGAGGCCCAGCAGGCGGCGGCTGCCAGGGCATAGCCCACACCCACCGGGTCCAGCGTGGACACGTCGTGGCCCCAGGGCAGCAGCAGCGCCAGCCCGCCGATGGCCAGCGCGAGCCACACCAGGTCCAGCCAGCGCCGCGAGCCGAACATGGCCACCGCCAGCGGACCGGAGAACTCGATCGCCACCGCAATGCCGAAGGGAATGGTCTGCAGGGACTGGTAGAAGAGCAGGTTCATGAAGCCCAGCGCCACGCCGTAGCGCAGCACCGACCAGCCGTCGCCGGGTTGCAGCGACCAGCGCCACGGGCGCCAGATGAGCAGCAGCAAGAGGGCCGAAAACCCGACCCGCAGTGCGGTGGTGCCCAGGGCGCCGACCAGCGGAAACAGCTGCTTGGCCAGCGAGGTGCCCAGGCCCAGGGCAATGACCGAGCCGAGCACGGCCATCAGGGGCAGCGCCTGTGCCCAACGGGAGTGGGTCATGACCGGATCAGATCAATGGGACTGAGAGGCGCTCGATGACCGGCTTGGTGTCCGGGCGCACGCCCCGCCACCATTCGAAGGCCTCGGCCGCCTGCTCCACCAGCATGCCGACCCCGTCCACGAGCTGCGTCACGCCGGCGGCGCGTGCCTGCCTGAGGAAGGGCGTCAGTCCCTTGCCGTACACCAGCTCGTAGGCCAGTGCGTCAGGCGCGAACACACCGGCGGGCAGCGGCAGCTCGGCCTGCGACAGGCCGGTGGAGGTGGCGTTCAGCACCACGTCGAAGGACTCGCCGGCCAGATCGGGGTAGCCGCCGGTGTGCAGCGTGACGTGGGCGGCAAAGTCGGCCTGGAGTTCGTGCGCCTTGTCGGCACTGCGGTTGGCCACCGCGATCAGGGCCGGTCTCTGTTGCGCAATCGGCAGGATGGCACCGCGCGTGGCCCCACCGGCGCCGCAGATGAGCACGCGCTTGCCCGTCAGTGGCACGCCCAGGTTGCGCTGGATGTCGTTGACCAGGCCCAGGCCGTCGAAGTTCTGGGCCCAGATGCGGTCGCCCTCGAACTTGAGCGCATTGACCGCGCCGGCCAGCCGGGCCGACTCCATCGGGTCGGTGGCGATGTCGAAGGCCTGCAGCTTGAACGGCAGGGTGACGTTCATGCCTCGTCCGCCGGCAGCGATGAAGGCACGCACCGCGTCGGCAAATCCGTCCAGCGGGCCTTCGATGGCGGTGTATTCGATGTCCTGCCCGGTGGCCTGGGCGAACAGGCCATGGATCAGGGGCGACTTGCTGTGGGCAATCGGGTTGCCGATGACGGCGTAGCGGTCGGTCATGGTGCGCTTGCGGAGAAGGCGTGATTGTCCATCATGCCGGAGCCCGCCGCTGGCGCAGCGGCGCGGTCAGAGTCAGGCTACCATGTGGCGATGAGCACACCGGTCTGCCTGCGCATCGACTTCGTCTCCGACATTGCCTGTCCGTGGTGCGCGGTCGGGCTGTCTGCCCTGGAGCGCGCGCTGCAGCGGCTGCAGGGGACGGTCAGTGCCGAACTGCACTTCCAGCCCTTCGAGCTGAACCCGCACATGGGGCCCGAGGGCGAGGACGTCACCGAGCACCTGACGAAGAAGTACGGCAGCACGCCCGGGCAGCAGGCGCAGATCCGCGAGACGATACGCCAGCGCGGCGCGCAGGAGGGGTTCGAGTTCAGGGCCGAAGGCCGGGGCCGCATCTGGAACACCTTCGACGCCCATCGCCTGCTGCACTGGGCGGGCGAGGAAGGTGCGCCGGGCCGGCAGCACGCACTGAAGAAGGCCTTGCTTGTGGCCTACCACGGCCGCGCCGAGAACCCGTCCGACCCGCAGGTGCTGCTGGCCTGTGCCCGCGAGGCGGGCCTGGACGTGGCCCGCGCCCAGGCCATCCTGGACAGCGACGAATTCGCCGATGCGGTGCGCGAGCGCGAGCAGTTCTATACGAGCAACGGCATCCACTCGGTGCCGGCGGTCATCATCAACGAACGCCACCTGATCTCGGGCGGGCATCCGTCCGGGAGCTTCGAGCAGGCACTGCGGCAGGTGGCGGCGGACCTGACCTGAGGGCGATCTGAAGGCGCGCGGCGCGCCCGGGGTCAGCGCTGCTCCCTGAGCCACGGGGCGAACAGGTCCTCGGCGTTGCGCCACAGCAGGCGCTCCTGCAGTTCGGGGGAAAGACCACCCACCCACTGCCTGATCTGGCGGGTCACTTCGCCGTAGCGGTGCCAGCGCCCGGTGCTGAAGGCGTCGACCGCGACCACAAAGCGGTCCGGGTAGGCCTCGAACACTTCTCGCCATTCGGGCAGCAGCCGACCCTTCGGCGCGATGCGGTCGTCGCGCACCGAGGTGTCGATCCAGAGGGCGCGGCCGGCATGGCGCTCCAGCATGCGGGCAACGCGTGCGGGCTCCGGCACGGTGCCCAGGTGCGCCCAGAGCACGCGAACGTCGGGGGCGATCTCGAAGGCGCGATCCACCACCTCCTCGTCGCCATGGATCAGCAGCATCAGGCCGTGGCGGTGGGCGATGCGGACCAACTCCGCATAAACCCCGTTGCCGGCGTCGCGCGCAAACAGATGCAGCTCGCCGATGCCGGCCCAGCGGCCCTCGGTCGCCAGCGCGGCGATGCGGGTGGGCAGCTGGCTGTCGTGCATCCAGGTCGCCTTGTCGGCATCCGAGGCATATGCGCCGAGCAGGGGAATGACGCGCTGGGGCGCATGGGCGTGCAGGTCGCGTGCGAGCTGCCAGGGGGCACCCGTGATCACCACACGGGACACACCGGCCGCGTCCAGGTGCGCCATGATGTCCGTCGGGCCCAGCTCGCGCGCGTGGACGGCGGTGTAGTGGGAGTGGGCGTCCAGCAGGGGCATGCGGCCGGCGTCGGCCAGGGCCGATCCGGACAGCAGCAGGCCGAGCGTGACGGCGCCCGTCCACAGGGTCCTGAGAGTCATGGTCATGCTCCGCGCGCGTTTGCGCCCAGCGCCCTGGCGATTTTCCCGCGCCTGACCGTGGGGCGGGGCACCGGGCAGGGCAGGTACTCGAACCAGCGGCGAACGTCGTCTTCGACGCACAGGCCATGCATGTAGTTGTAGATGGCCGCGCGCAGGCCCTGGCCCAGCAGGTCGTGGTCCACCCCGGGCGGCATGGGCGTGGGGTCGATGAAGCCGATGTCGTTCTTCGCAAAGGTCACCTCGGGCAGCGGGATCAGCTCGATGCCGTACTCGGCCGGGTTCAGTCCCACGGGTGAATGCACCGTGCACGAGAAGCGATGGAAGAAGCCGCTCTGGATGCAGCCGTTCTCGAACATCTGGCGCACGTACTCCAGCGCGTCCACCGTGTCCTGCAGTGTCTGGGTCGGGAAGCCGTACATCAGGTAGGCATGCACCAGGATGCCCGCGTCGGTGAAGCCCTTGGTGACCCGGGCCACCTGTTCGACGCTGACGCCCTTCTTCATGAGCTGCAGCAAGCGGTCGCTGGCCACCTCCAGGCCGCCGCTCATGGCAATGCAGCCGCTTTGGGCCAGCAGCTCGCTCAGCTCGGGCGTGAATGTCTTTTCGAAGCGGATGTTGCCCCACCAGCTGATGGGCAGGTCGCGGCGGATCAGCTCCTCGGCCAGGGCCTTCAGCGCCTTGGGGGGCGCCGCCTCGTCGACAAAGTGAAAGCCCGTCTGGCCGGTCTCCTCGACGATTTTCTGGATGCGGTCGGCCAGCGTGCTGGCGGTCGCCGTTTCGTAGCGGCCGATGTAGTCCAGGCCCACATCGCAGAAGCTGCATTTCTTCCAGTAGCAACCGTGGGCCACGGTCAGCTTGTTCCAGCGCCCGTCACTCCAGAGCCGGTGCATGGGGTTGAGCATGTCCAGCAGGCTCAGGTAGCGGTGGATGGGCAGACCGTCCCAGGTCGGCGTGCCCACGTCCTCGAACGCAATGTCCGGCTCGGCCAGGTTCACGTACCTCACGGTGCCGTTCTCGCGCACGAAGGTGCGCTGAAGCCGCTGCGGGCCACGCTGTCCGAGCAGGTGCTCGATGAGTGAAAGCACCGGCCGCTCCCCGCTGTCGAGCGTCACGTAGTCGACAAAGTCGAACACGCGCGGCTCCTTGAGCTCGCGCAGCTCGGTGTTGACATAGCCGCCGCCCAGGGCGATCTTCACCTCGGGATGGGCGGCCCTGATAGCCTGGCCCATGCGCAGCGCGGCGTACACCGAGCCGGGAAAGGGAACCGACAGCAGCACCAGTTGTGGCCGGTGCTCGGCGACCGCCTGCAGGGTCAGCTCGCACAGGAGGTCGTCGATCAGCGTGGGGGCTGCGGCCAGCGCCTGGGCCAGCGGCTCGAAAGTCGGCTGGCTGCTGGCCAGCGATTCGGCATAGCGCACGAATTCAAAACGCGCATCCACCGCGTCACGGATCACGTCGGCCAGGTCGTTGAGGTACAGCGTGGCCAGGTGGCGCGCCTTGTCCTGCACGCCCAGGGCACCGAAGGCCCAGCCCAGGGGGTCTCCGCTTCCGTCGTCGATGTGGTTCTCCAGCGCCCCGAAGCGCGGTCCCTCGGGCAGCAGGCCGCGCGCGGCGATGCGGTAGGCCAGCGTGGCGTCATTGCCTTGCAGGAAGCGGATGACCGGGCCGATGGTCCGGCGGTACAGGACGAACTGGTCGAGGAACGCGTCCACGCTCGCGCTGCGTTCGTCCTCTGGCAGGTCCTCGGCACGCTCGCGGATGTCGTCCAGGCCTTCCGGCGTGAACAGCCGCAACACCAGCGCCAGCGCGATGTCGGCCTGCGCGGCTTCAACGCCGCGCGAGCGCAGGAAGCCGGTGAGGTAGGCGGTGGACGGGTAGGGCGTGTTGAGCTGCGTCATCGGGGGGATGAGGCTCAGCACGCGGAAGGCTTGCGTCATGCGGGACAGGTCGTGGGGCAACGTGCCATTATCCCAAGCCATTCTTCTCCTTGTGGAGACCTAGCATTCGACGATGTTCACCGCCAGCCCGCCCCGAGCCGTTTCCTTGTACTTGGTCTTCATGTCGGCGCCGGTCTCGCGCATGGTCTTGATGACCTTGTCCAGGCTGACGTGGTGGGTGCCGTCGCCACGCAGTGCCATGCGGGCGGCGTTGATGGCCTTGACCGAGGCGATGGCATTGCGCTCGATGCACGGAATCTGCACCAGCCCGCCCACCGGGTCGCATGTCAGGCCCAGGTGGTGCTCCATGCCGATCTCGGCCGCGTTCTCGACCTGCTCGGGCGTGCCGCCGAGCACCGCGCACAGCGCGCCTGCCGCCATCGAACAGGCCACACCGACCTCGCCCTGGCAGCCCACCTCGGCACCGCTGATGCTGGCGTTTTCCTTGTACAGGATGCCGATGGCCGCCGCCGTGAGCAGGAAGTCGACCACGCCCTCGTCGTTTGCGCCCGGGACAAATCGCCGGTAGTAGTGCAGCACCGCCGGCACGATGCCGGCCGCGCCGTTGGTGGGGGCTGTCACCACGCGGCCACCGGCGGCGTTCTCCTCGTTGACCGCGAGCGCATACAGGTTGACCCAGTCCAGCACGGCCAGCGGATCGCTCAGGGCCTTTTCGGGGTGCCCGGTCAGGTCCCGGAACAGGCCAGGGGCGCGCCTGCGCACCTTGAAACCGCCGGGCAGCACACCGTCGGTGGCGCAGCCGCGCTGCACGCAGGCCTGCATCACGTCCCAGATGTGCAGCAGCCCGGCGCGCACCTCCTCGTCCAGGCGCCAGTGGCGCTCGTTGACGCGCATGACGCCAGCGATGCCCAGGCCGTGCTCGCGGCAGCGCTGCAGCAGCTCGTCGCCGGTGCGAAAAGGGATGGGCAGTTGCGTCGCGTCGGGTGCGATCACCTTTTGCCGCTCGCCATCGGCCGCCACCTCTTCGCTGACCACAAAGCCGCCGCCCACGGAGTAGTAGGTCCGCTCGGCCAGCAGGGTTTCGTCCTCGGACCAGGCCGAGAGCCGCATGCCGTTGGCATGGAAGGGCAGGGGCTGGCGGTAGAAGGACAGGTCCTCGCGCTCGTTCCAGGCGATGCTGTGCTGTCCCATCAGGCTGATGTGACCTTGCTGGCGGATGGCAGAAATGGTGGGTTCCACCGATTCGACAGGCACCGACTCGGGCTCCAGCCCGCACAGGCCGAGCATCACGGCCTTGTCACTGCCGTGGCCTTTGCCCGTGGCGCCCAGCGACCCGTGCAGGCCACAGTGCACACGAACCACCTGATGGAGCAGGCCGCTGGCCTGCAGTCCGCTCACGAACAGCCGGGCGGCACGCATCGGTCCCACGGTGTGCGAGCTGCTCGGGCCGATGCCGATCTTGAACAGGTCGAACGCGGAGATCGCCACGGGCAAGGTCCTTTCCGGCTGGTTCAGGCGGTGGCCGGAACCAGGAGCCGGCCGATGGCCATCGTACGTGCCTTTTCGGCGATCTGGCTGCCTATCATGTCGGCGGTGACGGCCGACAGCGTCCAGCCCAGGTGACCATGGCCCGTGTTGTAGAACACGTTGGCGTGCCGGCCATGTCCGACG
The DNA here is from genome assembly GCA_006227825.1 of Burkholderiales bacterium. GTDB lineage: Bacteria > Pseudomonadota > Gammaproteobacteria > Burkholderiales > Burkholderiaceae_C > Hydrogenophaga. Next base: position 9,212 of record SBFS01000243.1, read on the forward strand.
CGCGGCATCATGTTCGGCATCATGGGGCGCAGGCCGGCCCAGGGCACCACCTGGCGCGTGTTGACGCCGGGGAAGCACTGGTTGACCCAGTCGATCAGGGGCCTGATGCGGTCGGCGCGGATGTCGCGGTTGTGGCCATTGAACTCGGCCGTGCCGGCCACGCGGAAACGGTCCACGCCCAGACGGCTGGTCACCAGCTTGGTTTCGTCGTCCAGCAGGCTCACGGTGGGCGCCGCCAACTGGCTCTGTTCGTCCAGCAGGTTCACCGTGATCGAGTAGCCCTTGACCGGGTAGATGTTGACGCGATCGCCCAGCTGGGCCGCCAGCGCACGGCTGCCCACGCCTGCACAGACCACCAGGGCGTCGAAGTGGTGCGGCTCCTCGCCGGTTTCGGTGCGCAGCGTCACGGTGGCGCGGCGGCCGTCGCTGGCCACCCGCGCCACCTCGCTGCCCCAGAGGCAGCGCACGCCCAGGCGTTCAATGGCCGCGGCCAGGCCGTTGGTGAACTTGTGGATGTCGCCGGTGGAGTCGCTCTCGGTGTAGAAGCCCCCATGGTAGGTGCCCGCCAGCGTCGGCTCGATGGCCCGCATCTCCTCGGGTGTCACGGCCTGGCGCGGCAGCCCCCCGGCCGCCAGCAGCTCGCTGACCTTGGCGGCGTGGTCGAAACCCTTCCTGTCGCGGTAGATGTGCAGGATGCCCTGCTTCTTCAGGTCGAAATCGATGCCCTCGGCGTCGGCCCAGCCGAACAGGTGTTCGCGCGCGGCCACCGCCAGGCGGGCGGTGACTATGGTGTTCTGGCGGTATTGCGGAATACTGGCGATGAACTCGGCGAACCAGCTGAGCTTGTGCCAGCTCGGTGTGGGGTTGACCAGCAGGGGGGCATCGCTCCTGAGCATCCACTTGATCCCCTTGAGGATGGTGGACCAGTGCGTCCAGACCTCGGCATTGGAAGCAGAGAGCTGACCGCCGTTGGCGAACGAGGTGTCCATGGCGGCGTAGCGGTGCCGCTCGAACAGGGTGACGGAGAAACCGCGCTTGGCCAGCGCGTAGGCCGTGGTGACACCGGTGATGCCACCGCCGATGACGGCGATCGATTGCATGGGACAGGCTCCAGAACGTCAGGAAGGAAAGCGCGCTGCGCGCACCATGCGTGCGGCGTGCGCCCCCTCTGTTTGGAACCTGAGAGATTCATGACGGCCCTGCGGCCGCCACTTGCTCCTGCGGTGGGCCGGGTGACGAAACCCGGCCGCTCTTCAGAGATCGAAGCGTTGACCGGTCCTTTTGCCTGAGAGTTTCCGGGGCGGTTGCTCCTTCGGCGCCGGCCTGCGCTGGCAGGCCGGTCTCTCCCGATCAATGCGATGCAGTGTATGCAATTTGGCCTGCAGCAGCAAGCTCATTCCATCAGTTGAACCAGCACCAGACTGATGGACGGGAAGGCCACCAGCAAGGTCAGGCGGACCAGGTCGATGCCCACAAAAGGCAGCAGCCCGCGGAAGATGGTGCCCACCGGAACCCGGGGCAGGTTGGCCTTGAGCACGAACACGTTCATGCCCACCGGCGGCGTGATCAGGCCGATCTCGGTCAGCACCACGACGATGATGCCGAACCAGACCAGATCGAAGCCCTGCGCCACCAGCGTGGGGGTGAACAGCGGCACAAAGATCAGGATGATGGCCATGGCGTCCATCACGCAGCCCAGCAGCAGGAACACCGCCAGGATGGCCAGCAGGATGCCCAGGCGCGACAGGCCAGAGTCCTGCACCAGCGACAGCAGCTCGTCGGCCAGGCCCGAGAATGAGATCAGCTGCGCGAACAGCATGGCGCCAAACAGCACCACGTAGAGCATGACCGAGGTGTGGGCGGTCTCCTTCATCAGGTCGACAAAGCGGGCCCAGTCCAGGCGCCGCTGCACCAGGGCGATCAGCAGCGCGAGGCCGGCGCCGATGCCGCCCGCCTCGGTGGCGGTGAACCAGCCCAGGTACAGGCCACCGATGATGAGCAGGAACAGGGCCACGAACGGCCAGACACCAGCAAGCGACTCCCAGCGCTCCTTCGCCGTCGCCCGTTCGCCACGGGGGGCATCCTCGGGGCGCAGCCAGGCGATCACATAGATGACCGCCATGTACATGGCCAGCCCGAGCAGGCCTGGCAGCAGGCCGGCGACGAACAGCTCGCCGATGTTCTGCTGTGTCAGGATGCCGTAGATCATGAGAATGATCGACGGCGGGATCAGGATGCCGAGCGTGCCCCCTGCCGCGATGGTGGCCGAAGCCAGGCGGTCCGAGTAGCCGTACTTCTGCATGCTCGGGTAGGCCACCTTGGCCATGGTGGCGGCGGTGGCAAAGCTGGAGCCGCAGACCGCGCTGAATCCGGCGCAGGTGACCATGGTGGCCAGCGCCAGGCCGCCGCGCACCGCGCCCAGGAACGCATGGGCCGCGCGGAACAGGTCGTGCGAGATGCCGGTGCGCGAGAGCACGTTGCCCATCAGGATGAACAGCGGCACCACGGCCAGCTCGTAAGAGAAGGCCGCACTGGTCAGCGTCATCGGAATCAGGGTGCGCGCTGCGTCGAAGCTGTTGACCGCGCTGATGCCGGCGATCGAGACCGTCAGCAGGGCGAAACCCAGAGGCACGCGAAGAAAGGCCAGCAGCAGGACGGCGGCCAGGCAGATCAGTCCGATGGTCATGGTGTCGCTTCCTCGATGAGCTGCTCATGCCGGGGCGCGGCGGCAAACACCGCCAGCAGCGCGGACAGCGCGGCGGTGCAGGCGATGAACGCGTACATCCACGAGCGCGGAATGGTCAGCGCAGGGCTGACCTCGTTGATGGCCCTGGCTTCGGAGACGGCCAGCGCGTACTGCCAGGCGATCAGCGCCAGAATGGAGGCGATCAGAAGGTCCACCGCCTTGTGCCACGCCCGCCAGCCGGGTTGCAGCAGCCAGCGGTCGAACAGGTCGACGCTGAGATGCCCGCGCCGGGCGGTCAGCAGCGGCAGGCCACCGAAGATGATGAGCGCCATCAGGTGCTCGGTGATGTCGTTGGCGCCGAACACGGGTGTGTTGAACAGGCGCCGGCCGAGCACGTCGGTGAAGGTGAGGGCCACCATCGCCGACAGCAGGAACACCAGCAGCAGGCCAACGCCGCGTTCGATCCGGCCGAGCCAGGGCTTCATGCTCATCGTCTCCGGGGGGGCGACTTACTTGGCCAGCAGCTTGTACTGCTGCTCGTAGAACGCCACCACCGCGTTGTGGTCGGCCACGCCGAACTTCGGTCCTTCGGCGGCCAGTTCCTCCAGCATGGTGGTGCGCACCTTGCGGATGTTGTCCATCAGTGCCGGGCTGGGCTGGGCGAACTTGTGGCCGTTGCCGCGCAGCTTCTCTTCGGAGGCCCTGTTCTGGATGTCGAACTGCTGGCCCCAGCGGCGCGAGAGCGCCTCGCCAGAGAGCTTGAGGATGGCCTGCTGGTCGGCCGCCGACAGCCGCCGGAACTTGCCTTCGTTCATCACGATGAAGAAGGACGCGTCGTACAGGCCGTCCGGGATGAGCGTGTGGTTCTTGAGCTTGCCGTCCAGGCGGAAGTTGACCACCGACTCCAGCGGGTGCAGCGAGGCATCGATCACGCCGCCTTCGAGCATTTCATAGGCCTTGGGGCCCGGCCCGGCCACCGGGATGGCGCCCAGGTCTTCCAGCAGGCGCTTCTGGATCGGTCCGCCCATGCGCACTTTCTGGCCCTTGAGGTCGTCGGGTGTGTCGATGACCTTGCTGGGGTGGTGGAACTGGCCACCACCGAGCATGCCGGTGCCGAGCATGACCACGCCCTTGAAGGCTTCGTTCCTGGCCAGGTACTTGTCGAAGGTGCGCCACAGGGCGACCGAGGAGGCCTCGGAGTTCGAGCCCATCATGGGCAGCTCGGAGAACCAGACATGCTTGAAGCGCTCGGGCTCGTAGGTGAAGTTGCCCCAGGTGATGTCGGCCACGCCCTTGCGGGCCAGTTCCCAGTGCTGCGCCGGTGCGCCCACCGGCTTGGGCAGCAGGTTGATCTTCACCCGGCCTTCGGTGGCCTTCTCCACATCGGCCATCCAGGGTTGCAGGATGTCCTTGACCACGTAGTGGTTGGGGGGCACCCAGCTGGACAGGGTCAGGGTGGTGGTTTGCGCCTGGGCGGTGCCGGTGGCACCCAGCAGGGCCAGGGTGGCGCCGGCGGCGATGGCGTGCAGACGGATGCGTGCGTTCATGGTTTGTCTCCTCGGGTTGGGGTTCAGGGGTGGACTCAGGGGCGGGTGGGGGAAAGCAGTTCGTTGACCAGCGCGATCCAGTACGCGGCGCCGGGGGCGATGTTCTGGTCGTTGAAGTCGTAGGCCGGGTTGTGGACCATGCAGGCGCCGGGCTCGCCGTCGGCGCCGTTGCCGATGAACAGGTAGCAGCCGGGCAC
>SBFS01000163.1 GCA_006227825.1 Burkholderiales bacterium
AAAAAAGGGCCGCCTGCGGCGGCCCTGCTGCCCCGGCCTTCGCCAGGCGAGCGCGTTCAGGCGACCCCGTGCTGGCGGAACCAGTCCAGCGCCCGCTTCCACCCGTCTTCGGCCGCCTCCCGGCGGAAGCTGGGGCGGTAGTCGGCATGAAAGGCATGCGGCGCACCCGGATACACCACGAAGGTGGAGGCCTTGGCAGCGGCATTGCCCGCAGCCAGCGCAGCTTTCATCTTGTCAACCGTGTCAAGCGGGATGCCGGTGTCCTCGGCGCCGTACAGGCCCAGCACCGGCCCGTGCAACCGGCCGGCCACGTCCACCGGGTGCCTGGGGGTCAGGTCGCTGGTCTGGCCGACCAGGCGGCCATACCAGGCCACACCGGCCCTGACCGCCGGGTTGTGGGCCGCGTAAAGCCAGGTCTGGCGACCGCCCCAGCAAAAGCCGGTGACACCGAGCTTGCTCGTGTCGCCGCCGTTGGCCGCCGCCCACTTCACGGTCGCGTCCAGATCGCCCATGACCTGGGCATCGGGCACCTTGGAGATCACCTCCGCGATCAGTCTGGCCATCTCGCCGTAGCTCTGGGCATCACCCTGGCGCACGAACAGCTCGGGAGCCAGGGCCATGTAGCCGGCACGTGCGAACCGGCGGGCGGTGTCGGCGATGTACTCATGCACGCCGAAGATCTCCGAGAGCACCAGCACCACCGGCAGGCCGGTGCGGCCCGCCGGCGCCGCCCGGTACACAGGCATGGAAAACCCGTTCACATCGACCATCACCTCGCCGACGGTCAGGCCGTCGGACGGCGTCTTGATGGCCGTCTGGGCCAGGGTGGGGAGCGCGGCCGCGGCATATCCCGCACCCAGTGCGGCCTTGAGGGCCGTGCGGCGGGTGGTGCCACCGGCGCCGGAGCTGCCGGGCAGCAGGGCAGACAGGTCCTGTTTCAGCGAATCGTCGAGCATGTGCTTGTCTCCTGTGGTGGTCCAAATGCCTGCAGACCGCAAAACGGCGCCGAAGTTCAGTGCGCCTGGTCCCAGTTGGCGCCGGCGCCGACCTCGGCGAGCAACGGCACCTTCAGGTCCGCCACGCCGGCCATCAGCCGGGGGATCTCGACGCGCACCCAGTCCAGCTCGGCCTCGGGCACCTCGAACACCAGTTCGTCGTGCACCTGCATGATCATCTTCGTGGCCCTGCCCTGCCCGTCGAGCGCCTGCTGGACGGCCACCATGGCCATCTTGATCAGGTCGGCCGCCGTGCCCTGCATGGGCGCGTTGATGGCGGCGCGCTCGGCTGCCGACCGGCGCGGACCGTTGGGGCTGTTGATCTCCGGCAGGTACAGGCGACGGCCGAACACGGTCTCCACATAGCCCTGGGCCTTGGCCTGGGCGCGGGTGTCGTCCATGTACTGCCTGACGCCCGAGAAGCGGGCGAAGTAGCGGTCGATGTAGTTCCTGGCAGCCGTGGTGTCGATGCCCAGCGCCTTGGCCAGGCCGAAGGCACTCATGCCGTAGATCAGGCCGAAGTTGATGGTCTTGGCGTAGCGGCGCTGTTCGCTGCTGACCTGTTCGGGCGCCAGCCCGAACACCTCGGCCGCGGTGGCACGGTGCACGTCCTGGCCTTCATGAAAGGCACGCACCAGCGCCGCGTCGCCGCTGAGGTGGGCCATGATGCGCAGCTCGATCTGAGAATAGTCGGCACTGGCGATCACGTGGCCGGGCGCGGCCACGAAGGCCTCCCGCACGCGCCGCCCCTCCGGCGTGCGGATGGGGATGTTCTGCAGGTTCGGGTCGTTGCTGGACAGGCGCCCGGTGACGGCCACGGCCTGCGCGTAGTGGGTATGCACGCGGCCGGTGCGGGGATGGGCCAGCTGCGCCAGTTTGTCGGTGTAGGTGCCCTTGAGCTTGGACAGGCTGCGGTGCTCCAGGATCTTGGCAGGCAGCGGGTAGTCCTCGGCCAGCTTCTCCAGCACCTCCTCGTCGGTGCTGCGGGCGCCGGTGGCGGTCTTCTTGACGACCGGCAGGCCCAGCTTGTCGAAGAAGATCTCGCCCAACTGCTTGGGGCTGCCCAGGTTGAAGGGCTGGCCGGCGATCGCATAGGCCTCCTGTTCGAGCGCAAAAATGCGCTGCCCGAGGTCGTGGCTCTGGCGGGCCAGCGTGGGCGCATCGATCAGCACCCCGTTGCGCTCGACGCGAAACAGCACCTCGCTGGTGGCGATTTCCAGCTCGTAGATGCGACGCAGCTTCTCGTCGGCCTGCAGGCGCGGCCACAGCACGCGGTGCACATCCAGCGTCTGGTCGCTGTCCTCGCAGGAATACTCGGCGGCCCGGGCCACGTCCACCTGGGCGAACGGGATCTGGTGCGCGCCCTTGCCGCACAGGGATTCGTAGCTGATGCCCTGCCGCCCCAGATGCCGCTCGGCCAGACTCTCGAGGCTGTGCGGCTTGTGCACCTCCAGCACATAGCTTTGCAGCATGGTGTCGTGCACGTAGCCCCGGACCTCGATGCCGTGGTTGGCGAACACATGGCGGTCGTACTTGATGTGCTGTCCGAGCTTGGGGCGCCCGGCATCTTCCAGCCAGGGCCTGAGGCGGGCAAGCACCTCGTCCAGTGGCAGCTGGGCCGGCGCGTCGGGGCCTTCGTGTCGCAGGGGGATGTAGGCGGCCTCGCCGGGCGTCACGCTGAAGCTGATGCCGACGATGCTGGCGACCATGTCGTCCAGCGAGGTGGTCTCGGTGTCCAGGGCCACCAGGTCGGCCTGCTGCAGGCGCTCGAGCCAGCGGTCGAAATCCGCCCAGTCCAGGATGGTCTCGTAGCGCAGGGCCGGGCGCTGCCGGCCGTCCGCGGGCGGGTCGGCGAACAGGTCGCCGGTGGTGGCGGCGGGCGGCAGGTTGTCCGGCGCCGCTGCGGCATCGCCCCCCAGGGCCCTGGCCAGCCCCCGGAATCCGTATTGCTCGCAGAATGCCTTCAGCGGCCCGGCCTGCGGCTCCCCCATCCGGACGGCATCGAGACTGGGCAGGCCGGGCACCCAGCCATCGAGGTCACAGTCGGTCCGGATGGTCAGAAGCTGGCGCCCGGTGGGCAGCCATCCGATCGCCTTGCGCAGGTTCTCGCCCGCCACCCCCTTGATCCGGTCGGCGTTGGCCACGATGGCATCGAGCGACCCATACTCCTGCAGCCACTTGGCCGCGGTCTTCGGGCCCACCTTGTCGACGCCCGGCACGTTGTCGATGGCGTCCCCCACCAGGGTCTGGAAATCGACCATCAGGCGTGCCGGCACGCCGAACTCGGCCTCCACGCCCGCCAGGTCACGCCGCCTGTCGTTCATGGTGTCGATGATGGTGATGCGCTCGTTGACCAGTTGTGCCAGGTCCTTGTCGCCGCTGGAGACGACGACATCCATGCCCTGCGCGGCGGCGGTCGCGGCCAGGGTGCCGATCACGTCGTCGGCCTCCACCCCGGGCACATCGAGCACGGTCCAGCCCAGGTGGCGAACGACTTCGTGGATCGGTCCGATCTGGCTGCGCAGGTCCTCGGGCATGGGGCTGCGGTGCGCCTTGTAGTCGGGGTAGATCTCGTCGCGGAAAGTGGGGCCGGAGGCGTCGAACACGCAGGCGGCATAGGCGGCATCCGGGAAGTCCTTGCGCAGCTTCTGCAGCATGTTGATCATGCCCCGGATGGCCCCGGTGGCCGGGCTGGTCGGGTCGCCCGGCACCGCTCGCAGGTCGGGCATGGCATGGAAGGCCCGGTAGAGATAGCTGGAACCATCGACCAGCAGCAGCGTGGGCACAGGTGGTTTTGTCTCGGACATGGGGCGATTGTGGGGGATATTGCCCCGCCACGCCCCCGCAGCGCGACTGGCTGGCCGCCCCGTCCTTGCGGGACAAGTTGCCTACAATACATGCATGCGCCTCCTTCGACTTCCCGCCGTGCCTGCCTGTGTCGCCCTGTGCGCCGTCGCACCGGTGCTGGCCCAGGTGCCGGCCGGCCAGACGGCACCGCTGCAGCGGGAGCCGGCCGACCGCATCGAACGCATCACGCATGAAGACGCGCTCTCGCGGGTGGAGGAGTTGCGCGTGGCGGGCCAGACACAGCGCATCGAGGTGCAGCCCAAGTCCGGCGCGCCTGCCTACCGGATCGGAACCCGCCAGGGACCGGCGGACCAGGGCAACACCCAAGGCTCAGGCTCTGCGGGTCGCAGCAGCTGGCGCCTGCTGAACTTCTGACCGGGCCCGCCGATGGCCGTCTACACCGAAGTCCGCTTCGAAGAAGCCGCCGCCCTGCTGCACGCGCTGGACCTGGGTGACCTGACCGAGCTTCAGGGCATCAAGGGGGGCATCGAGAACACCAACTATTTCGTGACCAGCGAACGCCAGGGTGCCGTGCTGCAGCATGTGCTGACGGTCTTCGAGCGACTGGGTTTCGAACAGCTGCCGTTCTACCTGCACCTGATGAAGCACCTGGCCGAACGGGGCATCCCGGTGCCCAGACCGGCAGCCGATGCCCGCGGGGAGATCCTGCACCGCGTTCAGGACAAGCCCGCTGCCGTGGTCGACCGTCTCCGGGGCCGCAGCGAGCTGCAGCCCGGGCCGGCGCATTGCGAGGCCGTCGGTGCCATGCTCGCACGCATGCACCTGGCAGGGCTGGACTTCGGGATGCGGCAGGACAACCTGCGCGGCCTGGCCTGGTGGAACGACACGGTGCCGGTGGTGCTGCCCTTCCTGCAAGAGGCGCAGAGCCGCCTGATCCGCAGCGAGCTGGCCTACCAGAACCATGTGGCGTCGGCTTCGGCCTACAAGGCCCTGCCCCGCGGCCCCGTCCACGCCGACCTGTTCCGCGACAACGTGATGTTCGAGGGCGAGGAGCTCACAGGCTTCTTCGACTTCTACTTCGCCGGCTTCGACAGCTTCCTGTTCGACATCGCCGTCTGCCTCAACGACTGGTGCGTGCGGCACGGCGATCCCGGCATCGACGGGCAGCCGATGCCCGAACTGGCTCAGCACTTCCTGGCTGCCTACCAGTCGGTCAGACCGCTGACGGCGGCCGAGCATGAGCTGATGCCGGCCATGTTGCGCGCCGGCGCCCTGCGTTTCTGGATCTCCCGGCTCTGGGACCTGCACCTGCCGCGCGAAGCGAGCATGCTGCAGGCCCACGACCCGACCCACTTCGAGCGCGTGCTGCGGGCGCGGTTGCCACAGGCTGC
>SBFS01000232.1 GCA_006227825.1 Burkholderiales bacterium
TCGTCAACTACGGCATTGCGCAACTGATCTGGTTCGGCATGGCGCGCGACCTGCCGCCGGCGACCAGCGCCATGAGCGTCATGGCCATTCCGCTGGTGGGCACGCTCAGCGCCACCTTCATCGTCGGCGAAGTGCCGCACTGGCAGGACTGGCTGGCCATGGTGTTCGTCATGACCGCCATCGCCAGCGTGCTGCTGCCGCCGCGCGGCACAATGCGGACATGACCGCCGCCACGCCCGCCCGCCTCAACCTCGTCTACGCCCGCGCCCGCAACGGCGTCATCGGCAGGGACAACCAGCTGCCCTGGCACCTGCCCGAGGACCTGGCCCACTTCAAGCGCACCACCCTGGGCTGCCCGGTCATCATGGGCCGCAGGACCTGGGAGTCGCTGCCACCGAGGTTCCGTCCCCTGCCCGGCCGCCTGAACATCGTGGTCACCCGCGACCCTGCCTTCAGTGCCGACGGCGCCCGGGTGGCCCACTCGCTGGAGGCCGCGCGCGACCTGTGTCCGCCCGCCACCGATGCCTGGGTGATCGGCGGCGCCCAGATCTATGCCCAGGCCCTGCCCCTGGCCAGCCGTGTCGTGGTCACCGAGATCGACCGCGATTTCGAGGGCGACGCCTTCGCACCCGAGCTCGGCCCGCAATGGGTTGAAACGGGCCGGGAGGCGCACACCAGCGCCAGCGGCCTGCCGTTCGCCTTCGTCACCTACACCCGCATCCCATGAAGCTCGCGACCTGGAACATCAACTCGCTCAACGTGCGCCTGCCGCAGGTGCTGGAGTGGCTCGCGGCCAACCCGGTCGACGTGCTGGCGCTGCAGGAGCTCAAGCTCACCGACGACAAGTTTCCGGCCCAGGCCTTCGCCGAGGCGGGCTACCAGGCCCAGTGGTTCGGCCAGAAAACCTACAACGGCGTGGCGCTGGTCAGCCGCTCGGCCGCCGGCGACGTGATCCGCAACATCCCCGGCTTCGTCGACGACCAGTCGCGCGTGCTGTGCGCCACCATCGACGGCATCCGGGTCATCGGCGCCTACTTCCCGAACGGGCAGGAGCCCGGCAGCGAGAAGTTCGCCTACAAGATGCGCTGGCTGGACGCGCTGCGCGAATGGGTGCGCGGCGAGATGGCCGCCCACCCGCAACTGGTGCTCATGGGCGACTACAACATCACCTTCGACGACGCCGACGTCTGGGACCCCGACGGCCTGCGCGAGACCATCCACTGCACGACCGAGGAACGGCAGAAGCTGCAGGCGCTGGTCGGTCTGGGCCTGCACGACGCGCACCGCCTGTTCGAGCAGCCGCCCCGGACCTACAGCTGGTGGGACTACCGCATGCTGGGTTTCCAGAAAAACCGCGGCCTGCGCATCGACCACATCCTGGTCAGCGATGCGGTGCGGGCCCGGGCCCGCGCCTGCACCATTGACCGCACGCCGCGCAAGAACAGGCAGCCCAGCGACCATGCGCCGGTTGTGCTGACGCTGGACTGAGCACGGGTGGCGGCCGCGCCGCCCGCTCACTCCAGGTGCAGCTCCTGGATCTTGCGGGTGATGGTGTTGCGCCCGATGCCCAGCTTCTGGGCGGCCTCGATGCGGCGCCCGCGCGTGTAGGCCAGCGCGGTCTGGATCAGCGTGGTCTCGAAGCGCTGGGTCAGCGTGTCCCAGACATCGGTGCGGCCCGACTCCAGCAGGCTGCGGGCCTCGGCCTGCAGGCCGGCGTCCCACGCCGCGGGCAGGCCGGACAGGGGCCACACGCCGGCAGGGGCCGACTCGGATGACCCGTTCGCCGACCCGCCCGGTTCGCCGCCGGCCCAGGTGACCTGGGCCGCGGCGTCCACCGGTGAGCCTTGCGCCGCGACCGGCGGCACGGACGCCATCGCCGCCTCCACGGACGGGGCTGAAGCGGCCGTGGCCGGTGCGACCGGTGGCGCCGGCACCCCGACGCCGCCGAGCACCTCGGGCGGCAGGTCCTTGACATCGATCACCTGGGCGGGCGCCATCACCGTGAGCCAGTGACAGACGTTCTCCAGCTGGCGGACGTTGCCCGGAAAATCGAACCTGCACAGCAGCTGCAGGGCCGCGTCGGAGATGCGCTTGGGTTCCACGCCCAGCTGCCTGGCGCTCTGCTGCAGGAAATAGCGGGTGAGCATGGGCACGTCCTCCCGCCGTTCGCGCAAGGCCGGCAGGCGCAGGCGGATGACGTTGAGCCGGTGGAACAGGTCTTCGCGGAACCCGCCTTCCCTGACCCGCTGCTCCAGGTTCTGGTGGGTGGCCGCGATCACGCGCACATTCGCCTTGACCGAGCTGTGTCCGCCGACCCGGTAGAAGTGGCCGTCGGAGAGCACCCGCAGCAGCCGGGTCTGCAGGTCGAACGGCATGTCGCCGATCTCGTCGAGGAACAGCGTGCCGCCCTCGGCCTGCTCGAATCGCCCGCGCCGCATGGTCTGGGCCCCGGTGAAAGCACCGCGTTCGTGCCCGAACAGCTCGGACTCCAGCAGGTCCTTGGGGATGGCCGCCGTGTTGATGGCCACGAACGGCCCGCCCGAGCGCGGCGAATGCTTGTGCAGGGCGCGCGCCACCAGTTCCTTGCCGGACCCGGACTCGCCGGTGATGAGCACGGTGACGTTGCTCTGGCTCAGGCGGCCGATGGCGCGGAAGACGTCCTGCATGGCCGGCGCCTGGCCGAGCATCTCGGGGGCGGCCGCCATGGCCTCCTGGGCCACCTCCTCGCGCTGGCTCTCGTCCACGGCCCGGTGGATCAGCTCCACCGCCTTGGTCAGGTCGAAAGGCTTGGGCAGGTACTCGAAGGCCCCGCCCTGGAAAGCCGAGACCGCGCTGTCCAGGTCGGAGAACGCGGTCATGATGATGACCGGCAGCCCCGGCAGGCGCTCCTTGACCTTCTCCAGCAGCTCCAGTCCGGAGCCGCCGGGCATGCGGATGTCGCTGACCAGCACCTGGGGGCCCTCGCTGTCGGGTCCCTCACCCAGCGCGCTGAGCACCTCCTGCGGGTTGGTGAAGCTGCGCGTGGGCAGGTTCTCCCGCAGCAGGGCCTTCTCCAGCACGAAGCGAATCGATTGGTCGTCGTCCACTATCCAGATCGGCTTCATGTGCAGGTCGTCCCTTCTCGTCAGCAAGGCGTGTGTTCGTTGTCAGGGCAAGGGAATCAGGATCTTGAAATCCGTCCTCCCCGGCACGCTGTCGCACTCGATCAGGCCGTGGTGCTGCTGGACGAAAGTCTGTGCCAGCGTCAGCCCCAGGCCGGAACCGCCCTCGCGCCCCGACACCAGCGGGAAGAAGACGCGGTCCCTGATCGAGTCCGGCACGCCGGGCCCGTTGTCGATCACATGCAATTCCAGTGCCAGCCTGTATCGCTGCTTGCCGAAGGTGACCTGGCGTCCCACCCGGGTCCGGAAGATGATCTCGCCATCGCCGGCCGCGATGCGCTCGCCCAGCGCCTGGGCGGCGTTGTGGGCAATGTTGAGCACCGCCTGGATGAGCTGCTCGCGGTCGCCACGGAACTCGGGGATGGAGGTGTCGTAATCGCGGACCACACGCAGACCGCGCGGGAACTCGGCCAGGATGAGCGAACGCACCCGCTCGAAGACCTCGTGGATGTTGACGTCACCCACCACATGCGGCCGCCGGTGCGGAGCCAGCAGGCGGTCCACCAGCGTCTGCAGCCGGTCGGCCTCGTGGATGATGACCTGGGTGTACTCGATCAGCTCCTTGCTCTCGAGCTCCATCTGCAGCAGCTGGGCCGCCCCGCGGATGCCCCCCAGCGGGTTCTTGATCTCGTGGGCCAGGTTGCGGATGAGCTCCTTGTTCGCCTGGGCCTGGTCCAGCAGGCGCTCTTCGCGCTCCTGGCGGGTCTGCTGCTCCAGCGGCAGCAGCTCGACGATCACCTCGCCCTCCGTGTCGGCCCGGGCCACCACCACATGCACCGGCAGCGGCTCGTGCGCCGGCCTGCGCAGCCAGGCGTCGTAGCGCAGGGCCGCAAATTCGTTGCCGTGCGCGCCCTGCAGGGCGTTGTCCAGCAGCGGTGGCTCCGTGAAACAGTCCTGCAGCCGCGAACCGTTGATGCTGCGGCGGGAGATGCCCAGCGCATCCTCCAGCGCCGCGTTCGCAAAGAGCACCCGCCCCTGCCCGTCCACCACCGCAGCCAGGGTGGCCAGCAGGTCGAGGGCCTGGTAACGCTGGGCCGCGGAGGCCGGCCGGGCCACCCGCCTGCCCGCTTCCTTCAGGGCCGAGACGGCGGAAGCGGCCATCGAACGCGAAGCGGACGGCTCCCGGCCCTTGCTCATCGTGTGCCGTTGCCAGCCGGCGGGGTCGGGGCCGGCCTGAGCCGGTCGAGTTCGCGCTGGATGCCGGCGACATCGCTCTCGGCCCGGCTCACCGCAGCCTTCAGTTCGGCCACCCGGTCGAGGTAGCGCTGGTGGTTGCGGCCCTCGATGCCCTGCTTCTCCGGCTGTCCGTCGGCATATTCCCGGCGCGCCTGAGCCAGCCGCTCCTGCGCCTGCCGCAGTTCGTTCTCCAGGATGGCCCGGGCGTCGCTCTCGCGCGCACGCTGGACAGCCGGGTCGGTGCGCTCGCCCCCGTTGCGCGTGCCGGCCGCGGGACGTGCAGGCGTCGCCGGTGCCGGCGCGGCCCGGGGCGTGGTGCCCTGGATGATGGTGATGTTGCCCCCTTCCATCGGCTTGCATCCCCTGGCCTTGGCCTCCTGCGGGTCGTTGATGTATTCGACCGGAGAACCGGGGCAGCGGAAGATCTGCTCCTGGGCCTGTGCTGCGGGCATCGCCGCGGCCCAGGTGAGCAGGCCCAGGGGCAAGGTCAGCGTGAGGATTCGGAAGTGGGACATGAGCACGGTCGGGAAGTCGGTGGCATCGGGCACCGGCCGGACGCATCCTGACCGGCGGGCTGCCCTGTTGGAGCCAGGCGACGGCAGGAAGTGCCGGCACATGGACAACCTGCCATCAAGTATGCCCCAAGCGACCAGAAAAAAGGGGCAGCGCCTGCTGCCCCTTTCACAAGTGCCCGTGCGGGCGCAGCCATCACAGGCTGTAGTACATGTCGAACTCGGTGGGGGTCACTTCCACGCGGGCGCGGGAGACTTCGGCCATCTTCAGTTCGATGTAGGCGTCGAGCATGGAGTCGGTGAACACGCCGCCCTTGGTCAGGAAGGCACGGTCCTTGTCGAG
>SBFS01000038.1 GCA_006227825.1 Burkholderiales bacterium
GAGTACATCCTGAAGAACTGGCGCATGGTCAAGGTGGCCACCACCAAGGCCCAGCGCAAGCTGTTCTTCAACCTGCGCAGCATGAAGCAGGGCTTCCGCGCCGAGGCCGTCGACGGCGACACCCACCGCGAAGGCCTGTCGGACGCCGAGGTGGACGTGGTGGCGCGCGACCTGAACGTCAAGCCCGAGGAAGTGCGCGAGATGGAAACCCGCCTGTCCGGCGGCGATGTGGTGCTCGACCCCGGCCCGGCCGACGACGGCGAGGAGAGCTACGGCCCGATCGCCTGGCTGGCCGACGGTGCCCACGAACCCACCGCGGTGCTGGAGACCGCCGAGCGCGACGCGCTGGCCACCGAAGGCGTGGCCCGGGCCATGGGCGAGCTCGACGAGCGCTCGCGCCGCATCGTGACCGAGCGCTGGCTCAAGGTGAACGACGACGGCTCGGGCGGCATGACGCTGCACGAGCTGGCCGCCGAGTACGGCGTCAGCGCCGAGCGCATCCGCCAGATCGAGGTGGCGGCCATGAAGAAGATGCGCAAGGCGCTCGAGGTCTACGCCTGAGCGTCGGCCGAGAACCCCGCCCCGAAAAACCGCCGCCCGCCGGCGGTTTTTTCATGGCGCGGGCGCCGGGGCCCGGGCGGGTTCAGCCCTCGCGCCGCAGCGCCGGGAACAGGATGACGTCGCGGATGCTGGGGCTGTCGGTCAGCAGCATCATCAGGCGGTCGATGCCGATGCCGCAGCCGCCGGCCGGCGGCATGCCGTACTCGAGCGCGCGCACGAAGTCGGCGTCGTAGTACATGGCCTCGTGGTCACCGGCGTCCTTGCTGGCCACCTGGGCATGGAAGCGCGCCGCCTGGTCCTCGGCGTCGTTGAGCTCCGAGAAGGCATTGCCGAACTCGCGGCCGGTGATGTAGAGCTCGAAGCGCTCGGTGATCTCGGGCTGGGCGTCGTTGGCCCGCGCCAGCGGCGAGATCTCGGTCGGGTGGTCCATGATGAAGGTGGGGTTCCACAGCTTCTCTTCCACCGTCTCCTCGAAGTACAGCACCTGCAGGCCGGCCAGGCTGCGGCCGCTGAGGCGGTGCTTCTCTTCGGTCAGGCCCAGCCTGCGCAGCTGCGACAGCAGCCAGGCCGCGTCGTCGACCTGCTCGCCAGCCTCAGTGTACTTGACGATGGCGTCGCGGATGGTCAGGCGCTCGAAGGGCGAGTCCACGTCGACGGCGCGGCCCTGGTAGCTCAGCGGTTCGTCGCCCCGCACCTGGCGCACCACATGGCGGATCAGGTCTTCGGTGAAGCCCATGAGGTCGCGGTAGTTCCAGTAGGCCGCGTAGAACTCCATCATGGTGAACTCGGGGTTGTGCCGGATGCTGATGCCCTCGTTGCGGAAGTTGCGGTTGATCTCGAACACCCGGTCGAAGCCGCCCACCAGCAGGCGCTTGAGGTAGAGCTCGGGCGCGATGCGCAGGAACATCTGCTGGTCCAGCGCGTTGTGGTGCGTCTCGAAGGGTCGCGCGTTGGCCCCGCCCGGAATCGGGTGCAGCATGGGCGTCTCGACCTCCAGGAAGGCGTGGCTGACCATGAACTCGCGGATGGCCGTGAGGGCCTGGCTGCGCAGCACGAAGCGGCGGCGCGCGGCCTCGTCGGTCATCAGGTCGACATAGCGCTGGCGGTACTTGATCTCCTGGTCGTGCACGCCATGGAACTTGTCGGGCAGCGGCCGCAGGCTCTTGGTCAGCAGGCGCACCCTGTCGGCATGGATGGTCAGCTCGCCGGTGCGGGTCTTGAACAGCACGCCCTCGGCGGCCACGATGTCGCCCAGGTCCCAGTGCTTGAAGACCGCGTGCTGGGCCTCGCCGACGCTGTCGTTGTTCAGGTAGATCTGGATGCGGCCGCCGCTGGCGCCGAGCGAGGCGTCCTGCAGCGTGGCGAAGCTGGCCTTGCCCATCACGCGCTTGAGCATCATGCGGCCGGCCACGCTGGCGCGCACCGGGTTGGCTTCCAGCGCCTCCTTGCTGGCCTCGCCGTGCAGGGCGAACAGCTCGGCGGCCCGGTCGGCCGGCTTGAAGTCATTCGGAAAGGCCACGCCCTCGCCGCGCTGCTGCGCATCGCGCAGCGCCCTGAGTTTCTCGCGCCGCTCCGCCATCAGCTGGTTCTCGTCGGCGGCGGGTGCGGTCGGGGCGTGTTCGGTGGTCATGGTGCTGGCAATGAAAAAACGGGCTGCGCCATCCAGGCGCAACCCGTCATTGTAATTTCCCGCCCGGTGGGCGGGCAGCAGGCTCAGTGGCCCAGGTACGCCTCGCGCACCCTGGGGTCGACCAGCAGGTCCTTGCCGACACCGGTCATGGTGATCTCGCCCGAGTCCATCACGTAGCCCCGGTCGGCGATCTGCAGGGCGCGCTGGGCGTTCTGCTCCACCAGCAGGATGGTCATGCCCTGGGACGACACGTCGCGCACCACCTCGAAGATCTTGTCGACCATGATGGGCGAGAGCCCCATGGACGGCTCGTCCAGCAGCAGCACCTTGGGCCGGCTCATCAGCGCCCGGGCCATGGCCAGCATCTGCTGCTCGCCGCCCGACATGGTGCCGGCCAGCTGGTCCTTGCGCTCCTTCAGGCGCGGGAAGATGCCGAACATGCGCTCGATGTCCTCGTCGATGCCCGCCTTGTCCTTGCGCGTGTAGGCGCCCATCTGCAGGTTCTCGGTGATGGTCATGCGCGTGAAGACGCCGCGCCCTTCCGGCACCATCGCCAGGCCCTGCTTGACCAGGTCCCAGGCACCCTGGCCACGGATGCTCTGGCCCATGTACTCGATGTTGCCGCCCTCGATGCCCAGCGACCCGGTGATCGCCTTCATGGTGGTGGTCTTGCCGGCGCCGTTGGAGCCGATCAGCGAGATCAGTTCGCCCTCGTGCACCTCCAGGCTGACGCCCTTGACCGCCTTGATGCCGCCGTAGGAGACGCGCAGGTCGGTGACTTTCAACAGTGTTTTTGCCATGGTGTTCTCGCCTGCCTCAGTTCGTGCCGGTGCCCAGATAGGCCTCGATCACCTTCGGGTCCCGCTGCACCTCGGCCGGCGTGCCCGAGGAAAGCTGCTTGCCGTAATCGAGCACGGTGACGCGGTCGCACAGGCCCATCACCAGCTTGACGTCGTGCTCGATGAGCAGGATGGTCCGGTTGTCCTTGCGGATCTGGTCGATCAGCTCGCGCAGCTGCACCTTCTCGGTGGCGTTCATGCCGGCGGCCGGCTCGTCCAGCGCAATCAGTTGCGGGTCGGTGGCCAGGGCCCGCGCGATCTCCAGCCGGCGCTGGTCGCCATAGCTCAGGGTGCGGGCCTTGTAGTCGGCAAACCGGGCCAGGCCCACATAGTCGAGCAGCTCGCTGGCCCGCGCGGCGATCTCCTTTTCCTCGCGCCTGAAACGGGGCGTGCGCAGGATGGCGCCGATCAGCCCCGAATGCGTGCGCACATGCCGCCCGACCATCACGTTCTCCAGCGCCGTCATGTCGGCGAACAGCCGGATGTTCTGGAAGGTGCGGGCGATGCCGGCCCGCGCCACCTCGTGCACCGCCGTGGGGGTGTAGGGCTTGCCGGCCAGCTCGAAGCTGCCGCTGTCGGGCGTGTACAGCCCGGTCAGCACGTTGAAGAAGGTGGTCTTGCCGGCGCCGTTGGGGCCGATCAGGCCATAGACCTGGCCACGCTCTATCTCGATGCCCACGTCGCTGAGGGCCTGCAGGCCGCCGAATCGCTTGGAGACGTTGGCGACTTTCAGAATGGTGTCCGTCATATCCGTACCTCTGCCTCACTTGCTCAGGGACTTGCCGTGCTCGGGCGCCGGCCAGAGTCCCTTCGGACGCAGCAGCATGATGATGATCATGGCCAGCGCGATCAGCAACTGGCGCAGGATCTCGGGACCGAGGCGGCCGTCGGTCATGGCCGTCAGCGGGTGCGCGACGTGGCGCAGCAGTTCGGGCAGGCCGGCCAGCACCAGGGCGCCGAGGATGACACCGGGCACATGGCCCAGGCCACCGAGCACGACCATGGCCACCACCATGACCGACTCCATCAGGATGAAGGACTCCGGATACACGCCGCGCATCAGCGAGGCGAACAGCACGCCGGAGACGCCGCCGAAGGTGGCGCTCATGCCGAAGGCGGCCAGCTTGAGGTTGCGGGTGTTCAGGCCCATCGCCTTGGCGGCGATCTCGTCCTCGCGGATGGCCATCCAGGCGCGTCCGATGCGCGAGTCCTGCAGCCGGTAGGCGATCACGATGGCGATCACCACGAAGAACAGGATCAGGTAGTAGTAGAGCGTGACCGACTGGAAGGTGAAGGTCCAGTCGCCCAGCGAGACCGTCAGCCGCTGCCCCATGTTGTGTCCGAACACCGTCACCGGGTCGATGCCGCTGATGCCCTTGGGTCCGTTGGTGATGTTGATCGGGCGGTCCAGGTTCAGCATGAAGATGCGCACGATCTCGCCGAAGCCCAGGGTCACGATGGCCAGGTAGTCACCGCGCAGCTTGAGCACCGGGAAGCCCAGGATCAGCCCGACGATGCCCGCCAGCACCCCGGCCAGGATCATCACGAACCAGAAGCTCATGTGCAGGCCGTCGGGGAACATCGCCGCGATGGCCGGGAAGTTCTGGGTCAGGTGCGGCGAGGCCAGCAATCCGTAGAGGTAGGCGCCGACGGCAAAGAAGGCGATGAAACCCAGGTCCAGCAGGCCGGCAAAGCCGACCACGATGTTCAGGCCCAGGGCCAGCAGCACGTACAGCAGCGCGATGTCGACGATGCGCACCCAGGAGTTGCTGCCGGTGGCCTGCAGGATCAGCGGCAGCACCAGCAGGGCGGCCGCCACGGCGAAGAAGGTGACCAGCTTGGAGGCTTGCGTGTTGAGCATGGTGACTCTCCTTGGCGTCAGGCGCGGTCGGCCACACGCTCACCCAGCAGGCCCGAGGGACGCAGGGTCAGCACCAGGGCCAGCACGATGAAGGCGAAGATGTCGGTGTACTGGCTGCCCAGGAAGCCGCCGGTGAGCTTGCCCAGGTAGCCGGCGCCCAGCGCCTCGATCAGGCCGAGCAGAACGCCGCCGAGCACGGCGCCGGCCAGGTTGCCGATGCCGCCCATGACCGCCGCCACGAAGGCCTTGAGCCCGGGCATGAAGCCCATGGCGTGCTGCACCGTGCCGTAGTTGG
>SBFS01000131.1 GCA_006227825.1 Burkholderiales bacterium
CGACCGACTACTCGGGCGACCTGAACATCGACGACAAGATCCTGGCCCGCGTGGTGGACGCCTACCGCCGCATCCGCAACACGCTGCGCTTCCTGCTGGCCAACACCAGCGACTTCGACCCCGCGCGGGATGCGGTGGCGCCGGAGCAGATGCTGGAGATCGACCGCTACGCCCTGGCGCGTGCGGCGCAGTTGCAGGCCGAGATCCTGAAGCACTTCGACGTCTACGAGTTCCACCCGGTGGTCAGCAAGCTGCAGGTGTATTGCTCGGAAGACCTGGGCGCCTTCTACCTGGACGTGCTCAAGGACCGGCTCTACACCACAGCGCCCGGGAGCCTGGCGCGCAGAAGCGCACAGACCGCGCTGCACCAGATCACCGACGCCATGCTGCGCTGGATGGCGCCCATCCTCAGCTTCACCGCCGAAGAAGCCTGGGCCGTGTTCGCCAAAGAGCAGACAAAGGGCTCGATCTTCTTCGAAACCTTCCCGGCGCTGCCCTCGCCCAGCGAGGCCCTGCTGGCCAAGTGGGCGCGCATCCGCGCCATCCGCGACGTGGCCAACAAGGCGATCGAGGACCTGCGCGCCGCAGGCCAGGTGGGCGCCTCGCTGCAGGCCACGCTGACGATTGCAGCCGGCGCCGACGATGCGGCCCTGCTGCGCTCGCTCGGGGACGACCTCCGGTTCGTGACCATCACCTCGTCGGTGACCGTGGCCGACGGCGACGAACTGAAGATCACCGTCACCCCGAGCACGGCCCCCAAGTGCGAGCGCTGCTGGCACTACCGGGAGGACGTCGGACAGGACCCGGACCATGCGGGCCTGTGCGGCCGCTGCGTCGGCAACCTGGCCGAGGCGGCCGGCACCGGACCGGGCGAGACCAGGACGGTGGCCTGATGGCCGGGCACAGAACCCCGATGTGGCCGTGGCTGGCCCTGGCCGCGGGCATTGTCCTGGTGGACCAGCTGACCAAGTGGCTGATCCTGGGGCACTACCGGCTGGGCGACAGCACCTACGTGACCAGCTTCTTCAACATCGTGCGCGTGCACAACCACGGCGCGGCCTTTTCCTTCCTGGCCAGTGCCGGGGGCTGGCAGCGCTGGTTCTTCATCGGACTGAGCGCCGTGGTCGCCGTGTTCGTGCTCTGGATGCTGCGCTCGCACGCCAGCCAGAAGCTGTTCTCGTTCGCGCTGGCCTGCATCCTGGCCGGGGCTGTCGGCAACAACCTGATCGACCGGGTGGTGCACGGCTACGTGGTCGACTTCCTCGACTTCCACTGGCCCTTCCTGGCGGGCATTTTTCCCGGTGGCCATTTTCCGGCCTTCAACGTGGCCGACATGGCCATCACCGCCGGGGCCACGGCGCTGATCCTCGACGAAATCCTGCGCGTGCGGCGCAGCAAGTGAAAACCCGCACCCGGTCCGGCCCGTGACCTGCGCGGCCGGCCCGGATTTGACCGGCCTGTGCTAATCTGGCCGGCCTGAACCGATCTGCCACGGAGACACTGCCATGCCCGGACTGCTGCCCCACATCGACCCTGACGGACTGCTCGAGTTTTCGGTCGTCTACACCGACCGCGCGCTCAACCACATGTCCCGGCGCTTCCAGGGCGTGATGACCGACATCTCGGCCATGCTCAAGCGGGTCTACGGTGCCCGGTCGGCGGTGCTGGTGCCCGGCAGCGGCACCTTCGGCATGGAGTCGGTGGCACGCCAGTTCGCCCACGGCAAGCATGTCATGGTCATCCGCAACGGCTGGTTCAGCTACCGCTGGACGCAGATCTTCGAGATGGGGTCCATCCCGGCCAGCCACACGGTGCTCAAGGCCCGCCAGACCGGCACCGGCGCCCAGGCACCCTGGGCGCCCTGTCCCATCGACGAGGTGAAGGCGGCCATCGCCCGCGAGAAGCCGGCCCTGGTGTTCGCACCCCATGTCGAGACCGCCGCCGGCATGATCCTGCCCGACGACTACCTGCAGGCCGTGGCCGATGCGGTGCACGAGGCCGGCGGGCTGTTCGTGCTGGACTGCATCGCCTCGGGCGCGATGTGGGTGGACATGCAGGCCACCGGGGTCGACATCCTGATCTCGGCGCCACAGAAGGGCTGGAGCAGCTCGCCCTGCTGCGCCATGGTCATGCTCAGCGAGCGCGCCCGCGCGGCCATCGACGACACCCAGAGCACCACCTTCGCCATGGACCTGAAGAAATGGCTCCAGATCATGGAGACCTACGAAGGCGGCGGCCATGCCTACCACACCACCCTGCCCACCGACGCGCTGCAGCGCCTGCGCGACACCATGGCCGAGACCGAGGCCTATGGCTATGCGAAGGTGCGCGACGAGCAGGTGGCCCTGGGGCGCGCGGTGCGTGCGCTGCTGGAGCGCCACGGCTTTCCCAGCGTGGCTGCGCCGGGCTTCCAGGCCCCGGGCGTGGTGGTCAGCTACACCACCGACCCGGACATCCAGAACAGCCGGAAGTTTCTGGCCGCCGGCCTGCAGACCGCCGCGGGCGTGCCGCTGCAGTGCGACGAAGGCCCCGACTTCAGGACATTCCGCGTCGGCCTGTTCGGCCTGGACAAGTGGCACGACGTGAACGCCACCGTGTCGCACCTGGAGCAGGCCCTGCGCAGCGTCGCGCCCGGGCAGGCGGCCACCGCCTGAGCCTGCCCCCTCAGGGCAGGAGGATGGTGCACCCGGTGGTGGCGCGCGCCTCCAGGCTCTCGTGCGCCTGGCGCACGTCTTCGAGCGCGAACCGCTGGTCGATGCGGATGCGCACCTGACCGCTGCCCACCACCTCGAACAGGTCGTTGGCCATGGCCTGGGTGCGCTCGCGGCTGCTGATGTGGGTGAACAGCGTCTGGCGCGTGACGTAGAGCGAGCCCTTGGGCCCCAGGATGCCCGGTGCGAAGGGCGGGACCGGCCCGCTGGCGTTGCCGAAGCTGACCATCAGGCCGAACGGCCGCAGGCAGTCGAGCGAGCCTTCCCAGGTGTCCTTGCCGACCGAGTCGTAGACCACCTTGACACCCTGGCCACCGGTGATCTCCCTGACCCGCTCGGTGAAGTTCTCCTTGCGGTAGTTGATGGTGAACTCGGCGCCATGCTCGGCCGCCAGCGCGCATTTTTCATCGGTGCCCGCGGTGCCGATCAGGCGCAGTCCCAGTGCCCTGGCCCACTGGCAGGCGATCAGGCCGACACCGCCGGCGGCCGCATGGAAGAGCACGAAGTCGCCGGGCTCCAGGCCCTCGACCGGCCGGCAGCGCTTGAGCAGGTACTGCGCCGTCAGGCCCTTGAGCATCATGGCGGCGCCGGTCTCGAAGTCGATCGCGTCGGGCAGGCGGCAGACGTTCATGGCGGGCATCAACCGCACCTCGCTGTAGCTGCCCGGCGGGTTGGCCGCGTAGGCGGCATGGTCACCCGCCTTCAGGTGCGTGACGCCCTCGCCCACGGCCTCGATCACGCCGGCACCCTCCATGCCCAGCGACAGCGGCAGGGGCAGCGCGTACAGGCCGCTGCGCTGGTAGATGTCGATGAAGTTCAGGCCGATGGCATGGTGGCGGATGCGCACCTGTCCGGGGCCCGGGTCGCCCACCTCGACGGTGTCGAGCACGAGCTGTTCGGGTCCGCCGTTGGCGTGGATGCGCACGGTGCGGCTGCTGATGGTCATGGAGGTCTCCTCGAAGTGATGGGCTGCCCGGTCGGGAACCGGGCACGGTGACAAGGGCAATGCTGCCATGAAACCGTGCTTTCACGTGCGCGACAGGCGCCCGGACCCTCCGGGTCGCGGGTCAGGCCCGGGTTGGTACAGTGCGGACCATGCCCGAGAACGCCACCCACCGCCTGACGGCCGGCACCGCAGCCCTGCTCGTCATCCCGCCGCTGATGTGGGCCGGCAACGCGGTGGTCGGCCGGCTGATGCAGGGCGTCGTGCCGCCGGTGACGCTGAATTTCCTGCGCTGGGTGCTGGCCTTCGCCATCCTTCTGCCGGTGGCGGGCTGGGTGCTGCGGCGGAGCAGCGGCCTCTGGCCCCACTGGCGGCGCTTCGCGCTGCTGGGCCTGCTCGGGGTGGGCCTGTACAACGCGCTGCAGTACCTGGCGCTCAAGACATCGACACCGATCAACGTCACGCTGGTGGCCGCCAGCACGCCTGTCTGGATGCTGCTGATGGGCCGCCTGTTCTTCGGGGCGGCCGTCTCGCGCCGCGCCGCGGCCGGCGCCCTGCTGTCCCTGGTCGGTGTCGCGGTGGTGCTCACACGCGGGGAGCTGGCGGCGCTGGCCGGCGTGCGGCTGGTGCCCGGCGACGCCTGGATGCTGATGGCCTCCATGGTCTGGGCCTGGTACAGCTGGCTGCTGGTCAGGCCGCCGGCCCAGGGCTACCCGTCCCACATCCGCAGCGACTGGGCGGCCTTCCTGCTCGCGCAGATGGTGTTCGGGCTGGGCTGGTCCTCGCTGATGACCGGGGGCGAATGGTGGCTGCTGGCTGCCGCCGAAGGCCCCGGGCCGGCCATCGCATGGGGCTGGCCGCTGATGGCCGCGCTGCTTTATGTCGCCATCGGGCCATCGCTGCTGGCCTACCGGTGCTGGGGCGCCGGCGTGGCCCGGGTGGGCCCTGCCGTGGCCGGGTTCTTCTCGAACCTCACACCCCTGTTCGCCGCCGTCATGTCGGCCCTCCTGCTGGGCGAGACGCCGCGCCTGTACCACGCGGCCGGGTTCGTGCTGATCGTCGGCGGCATCCTGGTGTCCTCCTCCGGACGCCGGGGCTGAGCGGCGCGCCTTCTGACACCTTGGCGGCGCCCACGGCCTGAGGCGGCCGGCCCCACCCCGCACCCGAACCGCACGGGAGGACCTGTCCCGATCGTGACCCCGCTTCGGGTTTTCCCTGTTCAACAGTCGGATTGTTAACAATCTAATGTCAACAAACAGGCCGTGCACATCCGGCACCTCTCCCGTCCACGTTCTCCGGAGCCCCTCTTCATGAAAAAAGTCCTCGCCGAAGTCAGCGGCAGCGTCTGGGAAATCCCCGTCAGCGTCGGCCAGGCCGTGGCCGAAGGCGATGTGCTGGTGGTGGTCGAGTCGATGAAGATGGAGATCCCGGTCGAGGCGCCGGCCGCCGGCACCGTGCGCGAGGTGCTGGTCGCCAAGGGCGACACGGTGTCCGACGGACAGTGGATCGCCACCCTGGACTGAGACACCATGAAACCCGACGAACTCTCACCCGCGTTGCTGGCCGACTGGGAAAGCGCGGTCGGCTTCCGGCTGTTCTCCGAACGGGAAGTCCCGACCCTGACCGTGCCCGAGCAGATCGCCGCCGCGATCGGCGAGCGCATCCTGTCCGACCGCCTCGCACCCGGCGAACGCATCGGCGAGCAGGAACTGGCCGATGAATTCGAGGTCAGCCGCGGCCCGGTGCGGGATGCGCTGCGCATCCTGGAGCGCGAGGGCCTGGTGACGCTGATCCCGCGCCGCGGCGCGGAGGTGACGGCGCTGACCGCCCAGGAACTGCAGGACCTGATGGAAATCCGTGTCGGCCTGTTCGAGATCGCGGCGCGCAAGCTCATGGCCCAGCGCCCGGCCGACCTGCACGCGCTGCTGACCATGGGCCTGCAGCGGCTGGAAGCCCTGGCCGCGGCCCCGGACGGCGGCAGCGAATACGTCGAGACGACCTACCGCACCATGATCCTGGTCGGGCGGCTGACCGGCAACCACCGGCTGCACCGCATGATGACCTCGATCTCGCTGCAGACCCTGCGCTACAGCAAGCTCGGCCTGGCCTCGGTCGAGCGACGCCAGCGCTCGGTCGCGCTGCTGCGCGAAGGCATCGCTGCCACGGCGCGTGGTGACGTGGAGAAGCTGGTCGCCGTCACCCGCCAGCGCATCGAGGAATCGGCCCGGCAGGCGATGCAGGCGCTGCAGACGCCCGGCCGCACCCGGAAAACCCGCCCATGAGCACCACCGCCCCCTCACCCGCGGCCGCGGGCCGGCAGGGCCCCCTGACCGACATCCGCGTGATCGAGATCTGCTCGACCATCGCCGGGCCGGCCTGCGCCCGCCTGCTGGCCGACTTCGGGGCCGACGTCATCAAGATCGAACCGCCCGAGGGCGACCCGGTGCGCCAGATGGGATCGCACCTGGGCGATGTGTCCCTCTATGCCGCCTCCATCCTGCGCAACAAGCGCTCGGTCGCACTGGACCTCAAGTCCGAAGAAGGCCGAGCCATCGCCCACGAGCTGATCGCGCGCGCCGACATCCTGGTCGAGAACAACCGCCCCGGGGTGATGGAAAGGCTGGGGCTGGGCTACGAAACCCTGAGCCGGCGCAACCCGGGCCTGGTCATGGTCCGCATCAGCGGCTACGGACAGACCGGCCCGTATGCGGAGCGCCCCGGATACGGCGCCATCTGCGAGGCCCTGGGTGGCGTGCGCCACATGACCGGCGACCCCGACCGGCCGCCGGCCCGGGTGGCCCTGGCGACGACCGACTACCTCAGTTCGGTCTACGCCGCCTTCGGTGCCATGGCCGCCATCCACGAGCGCCAGCGCACCGGCCAGGGTCAGGTGGTCGATGTCGCCCTGTACGAGGCGGCCTTCACCCAGATGGAACCCCTGGTGCCGGCGTACGAGAAGCTCGGGGTGGTGCCGATGCGCGAGGGTCCGAACCTGCCGTCCATGGCGCCCAACAGTTCCTACCCGACCCGCGACGGCGGCTGGGTGCTGATCGCGGCCAACAGCCAGCCGACCTGGCGCCGTCTGGTGGCGCTGATGGCACAGCCCGGGCTGCTGACCGATCCGCGCTACGAGACCATCCAGGCGCGCGGCCGGCCCGAGAACATGCGGGCGCTGGACGCCCTGATCGCCGACTGGAGCCGCCAGTTCGACGCGGCGCAGCTGGTCGAGATGCTGCGCGCCGCCGAAGTACCCAGCGGCCTCGTCTACACCATCGCCGACATCTACCGGGACCCGCATTTCCAGGCCCGGCAGATGCTGGCCGAGGTGCCCCACCCGCAACTGGGGCACACCACGCAGGCCGGGGTCGTTCCCCGTCTGTCGGGCAGCCCCGGCGCGATCCACCGCAGCGGACCCGACCTGGGCGCCGACAGCCTGGACGTCCTCGGCCGCGACCTGGGCATGGACCCGGCCCGGATCGCCGACCTGCAGGCGCGCGGCGTGCTTGGCCGCACCCCACCCACACCACCCACAGGAGACCCGTCATGACCAACGCCTTCAACCGCCGCCGTTTTCTCGGCCAGTCCGCCGCCCTCGGCGCCCTGGCCTGCACCGGTCTTGCACAGGCCCAGACCGGATGGCGCCCGAGCGAGATGGTGCGCTACGTCATCGGGGTCGCGCCCGGCGGTTCGGTCGACCTGTACGCACGCGGCATCGCCCAGGCGCTGCAGGACCTGAACCTGGTCAACGGCCAGACCGTGCTGGCGGACAACCGCCCCGGGGCGGCTGGCCTGCTGGCGCTGCAGCAGCTCCAGCGCCAGCGCGGCAACGGCCACTACCTGGGCACCTTCCACACCGGCAGCATCGCCGGCCAGGTCACCGGCATGCTCAAGGCCGACATGCGCGAGTTCGTGCCGGTGGCCATGATGGTCGAGGAGACCTCGCTGGTCGCGGTGCGCGAGGACAGCGACATCCGCTCGGCCGAAGACCTGGTGGCGCGCCTGAAGAAAGACCCTGCCTCGCTGCGCATCGCCGTGGCGCCGGTGCGCGGCCTGAACACCCACCTGGCCATTGCCAAGCCGCTGCAGGCGGCCGGCGTGGCGGTCGACCGGCTGACGGTGGCGCCCTTCAGGTCATCTGGGGACTCGATGACCGCACTGCTCGGTGGCCATGTCGAGGTGGTGTCGGCCACCGTACCCACCGTGATTCCGCACCAGCAGGCAGGCAGGGTGCGCATCCTGGCCAGCGCCGACCCGCGCCGCGGAACCGGGGTGCTGGCCGGCGTGCCGACCTGGCGCGACCTGGGTGTGCCGGCCGACTATGTCAGCTACAACGGGGTGCTGCTGCCGGCCGCCGTCGATGCAGACCAGATCCGCTTCTGGGAGGACGCCCTGCGCCGGGTCTCGCAATCGCCCGCCTGGCAGAGCCTGGTCACCAAGTCGGGCAACCGCCCGGTGTTCCAGGGCTATGTCGACTCGCACCGCTACCTGCAGAGCGAGCTGCAACAGACCCAGTCCCTGGTGTCCCAGCTGAAACTGGGCTGAGCATGGACCGCACAAGCACTTTCGAGCCCGAAGGAGAGTGGGAACAGGAGCTGCGCGAGCTGCAGGCCCGGCGCCGGCACGCCCTGGCCATGGGCGGCCCTGAAGCCCTGGCCCGGTTCAAGGCCTCGGGTCGCCAGAACGCGCGCGAGCGCATCGGCGCCCTGTGCGACGGCGGGAGCTTTCGCGAGCTGGGCATGCTGGCCGGCAAAGGCCGCTACGACGAGCACGGCCAGTACCTGGGCTCGGAGCCGACCAACGCCATCGTCGGCACCGCCCGCATCGACGGCCGCAAGGTCGCGCTGCACGTGGACGACTTCACCCTGCGCGCCGGGTCTTCCGAGGCCACCATCGCCGACAAGTGGATCTACATCGAGCGCCTGGCCCACCAGCTGCGCATGCCCATCGTGCGACTGGTCGACTCGGCCGGCGGCAGCGTCAAGCTGCTGCTGCAGATCGGCGGCACCAAGATCCCCGAATACCCGAGCTGGCCGGCCCAGGAACTGCTCAAGACGGTGCCGGTGGTCGGCGTCGCCCTGGGCTCCTGCGCCGGGCAGGGCGCGATCAAGGTGCTGACCTCGCACTTCTCGGTGATGGTGCGCGAGCAGGCCCAGGTCATGGCCGCGGGGCCGCATGTGGTGCGCCAGGCCTATGCGCAGGACATCGACAAGAACGAGCTGGGCGGCCACCTCGTCCACCGCAAGAGCGGTCTGGTGCACAACGAGGCCGTCGACGAAGAAGATGCGCTGGCGCAGGTGCGCCGCTTCCTGAGCTACCTGCCGCGCAGCGTGTACCACCTGGCCCCGACCGTCACGCCGACCGACGACCCGGACCGGGCCGAGGACTGGCTCAAGAACGCCATCCCGCACGACCGCCGCAAGATCTTCGACCCGCGCAAGATCCTGGCGGCCATCGTCGACCGCGACTCGGTGTTCGAGATCGGCCGCCACCACGGCGGCTCCATCGTCACCGCGCTGGCGCGGCTCAACGGCATTCCGGTCGGCGTGCTGATCAACGACCCCAAGGTCCAGGGCGGCGCCATGACGGTGCAGTCGGCCGCCAAGATGGAGCGCCACATCCGCCTTTGCAGCCTGTTCGGCCTGCCGGTGGTCAACTTCGTGGACCAGCCCGGCAACCAGACCGGACTGGAGGCCGAGCTGGCCGGCACCCTGGCCGGTGCCACCCGCGTGGGCGAAGCCCTGCACGAATGCCGATCGCCCTGGGTGTCCATCCTGATGCGGCGCTGCTTCGGCATGGCCGGCGCCCTGCACGCCCCCAAGTACGGCGAGGCACTGAACCTGCGCTACGCCTGGCCGTCGGCCCGCTGGGGGTCGATCCCGATCGAGGGCGGCGTCATGGCCGCGCACAAGAGCGAGATCGAGGCCGCCGCCGACCCCATGGCCAAACGGGCCGAGATCGAGGCCTACTACCTCAACCTGACCTCGCCCTTCCGCACCGCCGAGAAGTTCGGCGTGCTCGACATCATCGACCCGCGCGAGACCCGCGGCATCCTGTGCGACTGGGTCGAGGACGCATGGGAACGGGTCAGGGTCGACAAGGTGCTGGCCGGCGCCTGAACCGGGTGCCGGCCCGCTGACCGGCAAGGGCAGCCTCAGTACGTCCCCGGATACAGCCCGCCATCGGGCAGGATGTTCTGCCCGTTGATGTAGCCGGCGTGCACGCTGCACAGGAAGGCGCAGATGGCGCCGAACTCCTGCGGGTGGCCGAAGCGCCGGGCCGGGATCTGGCCCATCTGGGCGGAGCGGATGTCGTCCAGCGGCTTGCCGGTCTTGCTGGCGGCGCTGGCCAGGGTGGCCTGCAGGCGGTCGGTGTCGAACTTGCCGGGCAGCAGGTTGTTCACGGTCACGCCCCGGGCGGCGATGCCGCTGCGCGCCAGGCCGGCGACGAAGCCGGTCAGGCCGCTGCGCGCACCGTTGGACAGGCCCAGGATGTCGATGGGCGCCTTGACCGCGCTGCTGGTGATGTTGACGATGCGGCCGAAGCCGCGCCCGGCCATGCCGTCGACGGTGGCCTTGATGAGCTCGATGGGCGTGAGCATGTTGGCGTCGACCGCCTTCATCCAGGCCTGCCGGTCCCAGTCGCGGAAGTCGCCCGGGGGCGGACCACCTGCGTTGGTGACCACGATGTCGAAGGCCGTGCCCGGCCCGCCGGACACCGTGAAGGCCGCCTCACGGCCTTCGGGCGTGGTGATGTCGGCGGCCACCGGCAGCACCTGCACGCCCGGCGCCCGGCCGCGCAGGTTGTCGGCCGAGGCGTTCAGCGCGTCGGCGCCGCGCGCCACCATGACCACGTTGACGCCTTCGGCGGCCAGCGCCTGGGCGCAGCCCAGCCCCAGCCCCTTGCTGGCGCCGCAGACCAGCGCCCATTTGCCCCTGATGCCCAGATCCATGTGTCGGTCTCCTTGGTGATGGTGTTGTGTGGTGTTGTCGAGGTCCTAGCGTGCAGCCGCGGAGGTGCCGAAGCGGGTCACCAGGAACACCCCCGCCACCACCAGCACGGTGCCGGCCACGATCCAGGCGTTGAAGGGCTCGTCCAGGATCAGCACGCCCATGGCGATGGTGGACATGGGGCCGATCATGCCGGTCTGCGCGGCCAGGCCGGCGCCGATGCGCTCGATGGCCATCATGACCATGATGACCGGGGCGAAGGTGCACAGCGTGGCGTTGAGCACCGACAGCCAGATGACCTCGGGCGCCACCAGCGCCGCCGACAGCGGGCGCAGCAGCACGAACTGCAGCAGGCACAGCACGCAGGCGATGCTGGTGGCCAGGCCCACCAGGCGCATGGCGCCCAGGCGCTTGACCAGCTCGCCGCTGTAGACGAGGTAGACGGCGTAGCTGATGGCGCTGCCGAACACGAGCGCGGCGCCCAGCGCGGCGTCGGGGCCGGCGAAGTCGGCCTCGTGGCCGAACACCAGCAGCACGCCGGCGTAGCTGACCGCCATGGCCAGCGCCTGCAGCCCGGTGATGGCGCGGCGGTAGACCACCCAGCCCAGGATCAGCACCAGGGTGGGGTTGAGGTAGAGGATGAGGCGCTCCAGGCTGGCGCTGATGTACTCCAGGCCCCAGAAATCCAGGAAGCTGGCCAGGTAGTAGCCGGTAACACCGAGGCCGAAGATGCCCAGCCAGTCGCGCCGGGTCAGCGGCGCCGGCCGGACGCCTCCACGCGCACGGCTGGCCCACCACGCCAGGCCGATGAAAAGCGGCAGCGCGAACAGCATGCGGTACATGATGAGCGTGACCGCGTCGACACCGTGGCGGTAGGCCAGCTTGACGATGATGGCCTTGCCGCTGAACGCAACCGAGCCGGCCGCCGCCAGCAGCAGGCCGGAGATCAGGTGGGGGTGGGTCGCAGCGGACGGTGCCTCAGGCGCGGACATCGCGCGATTATCCAGGGCCCGGGGCCTGCCCGCTGTCGCCTGCGGCGGGGCTCAGTCGCCTTTGGGCAGCGCCAGGCGCTCCGCATCGAGGATGCGGTAGACGCGCCCCTGCTTGTCCAGCGGCTCGATCAGGCCCTCACGCGCGAAGGCATTGAGGGTGCGGCTGACGGTCTCGAGCTTGAGGTCGAGCATGGCGCCCATGTCCTCGCGCGAGAACAGGGTGCTGACGCCGGCGTCGTGCCCGGACCGCATCTTCAGGATCAGGCCGGCCACCCGCTGGCGGGCGTTGCCGAAGTTCAGGTCGGCCAGCCAGTCGTCGGCCTCCTTGAGGCTGCGGTGCCACTTCTCCAGCAGGCGCTGGTGCAGGCGCGGCGTCTCGCGGTTGAGCCGCTGGATGACCTGCAGCGGCAGCCGGCAGACCTTGATGGGTGTCAGCGCGATGGCGTCGGACTCGTAGGTCGGCCCCATCAGCGCCTCCAGGCCGATGACGTCGCCCGCGCGCAGCACGCGCACGATGCGCTGGCGCCCGTCGATGGTGTTGCGCACCAGCTTGACCAGGCCCACGCGCAGCGTGTAGAGCGAGGTGGCGGTCTCGCCCAGACGGACCACCGGCTGGCCGGCCGCGATTTCCAGGTCGTCGATCGGGGCGTGGATGAGCTTGAAGTCGTCCTCGTGCAGGTCGGCGAAGAGCACCATGTCGCGGATGCCGCAGTTGCGGCAGTCGGCGGTGCCCCGCCAGGCCGACTCGGTCTTGATGGGGATCATGGACGCGGGGGTATTCCAGGCAAGAAAGCGCCACTATACGACGCCCGCACCGCTGGCTGCGTCGGCAGGGGCGTTGCCGGCAGGTCGCTCAGACCAGGGGCGGCGTGCATGCCATGACCTCGTCGATGGTCGTCTGGCCCTCGGCGACCCGGGCCGCGCCGGCCAGCCGCAGCGGCCGCATGCCATCGGCCACGGCCTGCCTGCGCAGGGCCTCCAGGCGCGGCTCGCGGCTGACCTTGTCCTTGAAGGCTTCGGTCACGGTCAGCAGCTCGTACAGGCCGGTGCGCCCGCGAAAGCCGGTCATCCGGCACTCGATGCAGCCGACCGGCTGGTAGGGCCGGTAGCGGCCACTGGTCTGCCAGGGCTTGACCAGCTCGGCCAGCCGGGCACGGGAGGCCTCGGCCGTGGCGTCGTCCTCGCGCTGCCGGCACGACGGGCAGAGGGTGCGCACCAGGCGCTGGGCCAGCACGCCCAGCACGGTGGCGTTGATGAGGTAGGGCGCGATGCCCAGCTCCATCAGCCGCATGATGGCCGAGGGCGCGTCGTTGGTGTGCAGGCTGGTGAAGACCAGGTGGCCGGTCAGCGCCGCCTGCACCGCCATCTCGGCGGTGGCCAGGTCGCGCACCTCGCCGACCATGATGATGTCCGGGTCCTGGCGCATCAGCGCGCGCAGCCCGTGCGCGAAGTCCAGCTCCAGGTGCGGCTGCACCTGGGTCTGGTTGAAGGCCGGCTCGATCATCTCGATCGGGTCCTCGACCGTGCTGACATTGACCTCCTCGGTGGCCAGGCGCTTGAGCGTCGCGTACAGCGTGGTCGTCTTGCCCGATCCGGTCGGGCCGGTGACCAGAACGATGCCGTGCGGACGGCGCATCAGGTCTTCCCAGCGCTGGGCGTCGTGGCCTGAGAAACCCAGGGCCGCCAGGTCCCTGACGGTGGCATCGGGGTCGAAGATGCGCATGACCAGCTTTTCGCCGAAGGCGGTCGGCAGGGTCGACAGGCGCATCTCGACCTCGTCCCCGCGCAGATCGCCCACGCCGGGCCGCAGCGTCTTGATGCGACCGTCCTGCGGCCGCCGGCGCTCGACCACGTCCATGCGGCCGAGCAGCTTGATGCGGGCGATCATGGCGTTGAGCACGGCCATCGGCATCTGGTAGACGGTGTGCAGCACGCCGTCGATGCG